>JBCCLS010000747.1:0-1926 GCA_039026835.1 Bacteroidota bacterium
AGCCCGAAGCACTCGGCCCCGCCTGTGGCGCCAGCCGTGCCGCAAAAGCCGCGGCGAAGGTCGAGCAAAGAGAGGGTGATGTGCGACAAGGAACGCGCGTTGGTCCACGCCTACAAGGCCGCGGCCGAGCTGCTCGGCGCTGACCAGCGCGACAACTCAATGCGCAATTTGAAACCAATCGAAAACTTATTGGACGCTTGTTGGAGATTTGGAATGAAGTTGGAAAAAACATGCGTTACAAAGGACTCGATTTACGAAAAATTCAGACCTTCAAAAACGACTTCCAAACCGTATATATTCATAATGTCGAAAATGATATTTTAAAAGAACTATTTATAGAAATGCTAGAAAAAAAGCATTTAAACTAAAGAAATTCACATAACATTTCAATCATTATCACGAATCAAAATATCCGTTTTTAATTGCATACACGGCAAGTCCCACACGCGATCTAATATTAAGCTTTTCAAACAAACTATCTCTGTAATTTTCAATAGTTCGCGGACTGCAAAACATTTTTTCAGCAATTTCACGATAGGTCATTTCGGTTGCGGTATAGCCTAGAAATTCAATTTCACGTTGCGAGAGGTTAGCTTTCAAATCTACATTAATTGTATTCTCTCGAATTGACATAAAAATTTTCTCAGAAGCCCAATTTGGAAAATAAAATCCTTTTTCTACCAAAATATTCAATCCCTTTTCAAGTTCTGTAGGTTGTGCATTTTTGAGCATATATCCTTTGGCGCCATTTTTTATCATGCGTACCAAGCTCAGTTCATCATCTTGCATGCTCAGTACCATCACCAACACATCCGGATGATTTTCTTTCAGCCACAAGGCAGTTGCAAAACCATCAATAATGGGCATGCTCACATCTAACAGTACAATATCAGGAACAGGTTTGACTTTGACTTTGTCTTGAAAATCCTTGCCGTTTTCACTGATGTGAATGACGTCAAACTGTGGAAAATTTGAAATAATGCTTTTCAACGCATTTGCGATTAAAATATGATCGTCTACAATAGCAATAGTGTGTTTCATGATAAAGGTACGTTTAAAATGACTGAAGTTCCTTGGTGTTTGATACTTTCTAAAGAAAAAGTACCTCTTAAAATTTCAATTCGTTTCTTTATATTTTTTAGGCCAATTCCGTTGGTGTTGACTGTTTCAGGATTGTATCCTTTTCCATTATCAGTAATCTGTAATTTTAATTTATCATCGGTATTTGACAATGTAATATGAATGTTGCTACAAGCTGCATGTTTGATACTATTTTGTATGCATTCTTGTGTAATTCGTAATAAAATACTTTTCATTTGATACGACAGCTCTAACCTATCTGTATCATTATGAAATTGAATGTCGTATGTTTTGAGTTCGTATACTTTTTTGCACTCTTCTGCAATCAATTCTGCGAGTGAATACTCTTCAATAGTATCATCCGTTAACGATTTGGAAAGATTTCGAAGTTCTGATAACGATTCGTTGATAATATCATTAATCGCATTAATATTTTCAGTGATTTGTGGTGCTTTATTTTCAAAAACAAGTTGTTGTAAATACAAGCTAGATAAGGTTAGTTTTTGTCCTACATTATCATGAATCTCGCGTCCAATATAGCGCATAGTTTCGGTTTGAATTTCTGCCTGAGTCTCTAGTAATTCCTCTTTGTACAGTGCATCTAATTTTTCAATTTCTTGTGTATGTTTTCTCCTTCTCTTTCGAAACTCATACACAAATATGATCATTCCTCCGATGAAAATGAGAAAGGTCACATAAAAAATTTTGATCGTTATTTTGATGGATTCTTCCCCCATATAAATGATGCTGAAAATAATAGATACATTAAACAGTTCGATATAAAAAAGTAGTATATAAACGGTGTATAACCTAAATCTTTGAGTTCCGCTGATGCATTAAAAATTA
>JBCCLS010000748.1:0-1920 GCA_039026835.1 Bacteroidota bacterium
CAAATGCGTTACAGAACTAAACACGGCAACATTGGTAAAACCATCTGTGGATTTTGTACCAATTAGGTTTGCTGATTTATATCCAGAGCAACTATTAATCAAGTTGATTCGATATAATTTTTCCATCGTGTCTATGTCTGTACGCGTGATTGTTGCCATTACAGATTTTTAAAATTATTAATAACTACGTTTTGTGCTTTTAAGTCATGCAATAAGTTGTAAAGACCAAAAAACGTTCGATTCATATAAATAAAATGCTTGGAACCTCGGTTACCGTTCATGCTTCGCAATTGTGTGTTTTTTGCATAACGTTCTCCAATGTCAGCAATTCTGCCAAAGAATTCTTCATCCGAAAAATCAAATACTTCTGTATTGAATGGCGTTGTAAACAATCCTAACAATTCGTGAAACATGTCTGCAAAAAACTCCAATTCTTCTTTAGAATCATCATCACGAAGAATTTCCAATTCATACAATTTTTTCATGAACAGTTCTTCATTATTCAATGTGTCTCTGTTTGCCAATTCAAAATATGGAATGTAAAATTCTTCAGGAATAGCTTTCATACAACCAAAGTCCAATGCGATAAGTTCATTGTCTTTAGAAATTAAAAAGTTTCCTGGATGCGGATCTGCATGCACTTTGCGATACTGGTGAATTTGGAACATATAAAAATCCCAAAGTGTTTGTCCCAGTAAATTTGCAGCTTCTTGGTCTGTATTTCTAGCAGCAAACTCAGATAAATGTTCACCACTCATCCAATCCATTGTAATAATTCGTTCCGACGAATATTCGTCATAATACTTTGGAAAACGAATGTTTGGTAAATGTTTACACACTTCAGAAACTTCCTTACTTTGCTTAATTTCTAGCAAATAATCAGTTTCTTCTGTCAGTTTGTCTTCTACTTCTTTAAAATACTTATCAGAACCTTTTCCAGTAATGTTAAACATTCTGATAGCTATTGGTTTTACAAGCGCCAAGTCAGTGGAGATGCTTTCAGCAACTCCAGGATATTGAATTTTCACAGCAAGTTTTTTCCCATCTTTTTCGGCGATGTGTACTTGTCCAATACTAGCGGCATTTAAAGAAGTAGAATTGAACTTATCAAATATTTCGTTCGGATGTTGACCGAAGTATTTCTTAAATGTTTTTATCACCAACGGAGGTGATAATGGTGGAACTGAGAATTGTGATAATGAAAATTTTTCCACATACGCACGTGGCAAAATGTTCTTTTCCATACTCAGCATTTGTGCTACTTTGAGTGCACTTCCTTTCAAACTCTTTAAGCCGTCATAAATATCTTCTGCATTTGATTCGTTCAAGCGTTCTTTGGCTTTTTCTTCAGAATTTATGAGTTTATCACCATAATATTTCAAATAGTTCACACCAACTTTGGCACCTGTGGTCACCAATTTGGTAGCGCGTTGAATTTTGGTAATAGGAATTTTATCAATTGTCTTCATTAAGCTCTTATGTCTAATTTTTCTTTAAAAATGAACTTTCCAAAATCTACAATACTTTTCAAAGGCGTATTGTCAATCAAATCGAAACTAGCATTTACAGACTTTTCAATGTACTGATCTGTTTTATCAAAACTTGGTGAGGTATCGTCCAACCAGAATTTCATTGCCATTACAAATTGAATCCAAGCAGTTTCGTTGATCGCTCTGTTTTGAAGTTTCTCCAAACGCTCTTGGTTTAAATCCAATGTTTTTAAATCCAACGTTTCAATAAAATCTGTAAATACAGTCTTCAATCCTTTCAATAATTTGAGTGATCGTAGTTGTTTGTCGTCAGCGGTTAAGCTGTGTACTACGTAACTTCTGTTCGCAGTAATTTGCTCAAAAAATGTATAATAAAAGCTTAATAATTTGTTACGAGCATCAAAAGTTGCAAACTCCTCACTGTTTGCCA
>JBCCLS010000749.1:0-1910 GCA_039026835.1 Bacteroidota bacterium
ACTAAATACGCTTTTTAACATCAAAAAATAGCGTCCTATATTTTCTAGGTAAATCATGGGCTAAAAATACATCATTCACAGAAGCTAATAAAATAATTAACGATTTAATGGTTAGTTAAAATGCTATTTGCAGTAAAACAATTATTTTTGCTTGATTTTTAGTTGAAAAATTCCACTAGCAATAAACCTGAAACTAAATCATGAAGCAATCTATCCTGCTGTGCGTATTGTCCTTATTTTTAGCGCAATGCATCTCAGTTAAACAGAAAGTAAAAAATAACTCACAGGCTACTGCGGAGACTACTCAGGCAACTTTAGCGACTGAAAAACCAAAATTAGTGGTTGGGATTGTCGTCGATCAAATGCGCTATGATTATTTAACACGTTTTAAAGATAAATATGGCAAAGGTGGCTTTATGCGAATGATCAACGAAGGGTACAATTGCAAAAACTTACACTACAATTATATTCCTACCTACACAGGTCCAGGACATGCTTCTGTATATACAGGAACAACTCCTGAAAATCACGGAATTATTGCCAACAATTGGTATGATAAAGTCACAAAAGAAGTTGTGTACTGTGCTTCTGATTCCGAAGAATCTTCTGTAGGTGTAGCAGGGCAGTGGGCTGGAAAAATGTCTCCAAGACGAATGTTAACAGCCACTGTGACAGATCAATTGCGATTGCATACGCAAAAGCGTGGAAAAGTAATTGGTGTTGCCATAAAAGATCGTGGTGCAATTCTGCCCGCAGGTCACGCTGCCAGTGGTGCGTATTGGTTTTATGGAAAAAATAATGGCGATTGGATTACAAGTACTTATTATGCAAATACACTCCCAACGTGGGTGCAAGAATTCAATGCGGCAGACGAAGCAGAAAAGTATATGAAAACTTGGAACACTTTGTACGACATTAATTCGTATATAGAAAGTGATGTAGATTTGAATTCGTATGAAGGTTCGTTTACAGGAAAAGATACGCCAACATTTCCGTACGATTTGCCAAATTTGAAAATGGTAAATGGCGGATTTGATATTTTAAAAGCAACTCCTTATGGAAATAGCCTAACAACCGATTTTGCCATTGCAGCGATTAAAGGTGAAAATTTAGGAAAAAATATGGATACCGATTTCCTAGCGTTGAGTTATTCAAGTACGGATTATGTGGGACATCGTTTTGGTGTGAATTCTATTGAAGTACAAGACACTTATTTACGCTTAGATCAAGATATTGAGCGATTGCTGAATACGTTAGATGCTGAAGTTGGCAAAGGAAAGTATACAGTATTTTTAACGGCAGATCATGCTGCAGTGCATGTGCCCTCGTACTTACAAGACATGAAGATTCCGGCAGGATATTTTGATGGGATCTTATTAAAAAAGCATTTGGTCTATTTCTTGGATGAACTATACGGAAGTCAGAAATTGATTGAAAATATTTCTAGCGGACAAGTATTTTTAGATCATTCCGAAATCAAGCGATTGAATCTTTCTGCAACTGCGATTGAAAATGCTTTGCAACGCGAGTTATTGAAATATGATCAAATTGCCAAAGTTTATACGCGCACTGCTTTGATGAATACAGAATTTACACAAGGAACAGCAGCAGCTTTGCAACGTGGATTCAATCAAAAACGTTCAGGTGATGTATGTTTTGTGTTGGACATTGCAACAATCTCGTATTCGACTACAGGTTCTACGCACGGTTCAGGATTCAATTATGACACACATGTTCCCTTTCTTTTATATGGCAATGGTATTGAGCAAGGGGAAACTTTACAGCGTTACCACATCACGGACATTGCACCAACAATTTCAGCTTTGTTAGAAATTTCATTTCCAAATGCAGCTACAGGAAATCCGATTGAAAGTGCCTTAAAAAATTAATATTTATTGCTGTCGTTCAAC
>JBCCLS010000750.1:0-1907 GCA_039026835.1 Bacteroidota bacterium
ACTATCAGAAGATGATGAAGACACAGATGCTATACCTGAGTTAGCAGAAATTACAGAAACCGATCGAGAAAGCACAGAAAAATTCTTAGCGTTGAGCGATTCAAAATTGATGAATGTTGTTAAAAATTACCGCAAATACAATTATACCGAAGGTGAACGTAGTTTAGCAATTGGCATTTTGGAAGATCGTGGAATTTCGCAGCGCAGACTGAAAGTGTTAGGCTTTTACGAAAACAAAAACTACGATCGCGCACAAAAAGCATACAAACGCTTTAAGAAAAATTCAAATAAAGCATTTATATTCTACATTCCATCGCTGATCATTGGCATTCTATTACCTGTGCTTGACAATAATGTGGAAATGCCTATTTGGCTTTTACTTGGAACTTTAGTTGTCGGAATCATTATTACGTTGGTATACTTATACTATTTAATAAAATCATTCTTCAACTATCAATCGCTTCACGAATCACTAGACAACAAACTTGATTTTGGAGGAATTTTGGCATTTCTGTTGCTTGGTTTACCGTTCTACTTCGCTTCCTACTTTTACACATTGCGAATTGCGAGAGAAAAAATACAACAGTTAAACTAACTTCAATAACAGCTATTGCTCCGCATTGACGCATCTTTATTGTTTTAATTAATTTTTTACCATGAGAATCCCTATTTTTGCATCATAAATATCAAACACATGGCAACGTCAACGACAAAAGTGAAAACAGAGACACAATTAGACAGCATTCACGCAGCTATTGAAGACATCCGACAAGGAAAAGTAATTATTGTAGTTGATGATGAAAACCGTGAAAATGAAGGTGATTTTTTAGCTGCCGCTGAAATGGTAACGCCAGAAATGATCAACTTTATGGCCACGCACGGTCGTGGTTTGATCTGTGCGCCACTTACCGAAAATCGTTGTAAGGAACTGCAATTAGGCATGATGGTGAGAAACAACACCGATCCGATGGAAACGGCTTTTACCATTTCGGTAGATTTGAAAGGAAACGGCGTGACTACAGGAATTTCTGCAGCTGATCGTTCTAAAACCATTCAGGCATTGATTGATAAAAAAACGCGTCCGTTTGATTTGGCACGTCCAGGACATATTTTTCCTTTAAAAGCCAAAGAAGGCGGTGTGTTGCGTAGAACAGGACATACAGAAGCTGCTATTGATTTTGCACGTTTGGCAGGATTACAACCTGCAGGCGTTATTGTTGAAATCATGAATGAAGATGGTACCATGGCACGTTTGCCACAACTACTAGAAGTTGCTAAAAATTTTGATCTTAAAATAGTTTCTATTGAAGATTTGGTTGCCTATCGTATGGAGCACGATTCTTTGATTGAAAAAAGAGAAGACTTTACGGTACAAACGCGCTTTGGCGATTTCCGCATGCGCGCCTATTTGCAAACTACCAACAATCGTGTACACATTGCTTTGACCAAAGGAAGTTGGGCTTCAAATGAATCTGTACTGACACGTATCAATTCCACACTCGTTAACGACGATATTTTAGGGACGTTGACCAACAATGCAGACAAAAAACTGGACGATATGTTCCGTTTGATCAACGAGGAAGGAAAAGGCGCAATTGTGTTTATCAATCAAGATCACAGTTCGTTGAATCTGTTGCACCGTATCAAAGAACTGAAAGCCTTGCAACACAACGGCGAATACAAAGCTCCAAAAATTAAAATGGATGCTAAAGATTTTGGGATTGGTGCACAAATTCTGCATGACATCAACATTAGTAAAATCCGTTTGGTTACCAATACACAACAAACAAAACGCGTAGGGATGATTGGCTATGGTTTGGAGATTGTGGAATTGATACGTGTCAGTACAGATTCATTTGAAGCCCAACTTCCTTTGGTCAAAGCAATGTGTACACGATTGTTGGTAG
>JBCCLS010000751.1:0-1894 GCA_039026835.1 Bacteroidota bacterium
ATAACTTCTAGCGCGTATTTCTACTTTTTATGTTTTCTGTACACAAACGTATAATTTCTGCAATTCGTTGCGCACGTGTAGTTTCTCTTTTAGCTTGATTCAACCAATATAAATAGCCTTTTCGATAAGATGGACTGAAATTTTGATAGTTTTCATGCGCTGTTGGATGTGTATTAAACGCCTGTTGTAAATCTTTTGGAACAATCAAATTTTCTACATCATCTAGTGCGGTCCATGAGCCATCTTTCATGGCAGCAATCATTTTTTGAGAACCACTTTCGTGCATTTTTCCTTCCGCGATCAGTTCGACTAGATAACTTTTGTTTAATTTGCTCCAAACACTTTTGGGTTTCCGTGGACAAAAATACTGGCGTCTGCGTTCATCGTCTAACCTTTTAACGGTACTATCAATCCAACCAAAGCACAAGGCGACTTTGACGGCTTCTTCCCAGCGCATGCTTTCTTTTTCACTACTTACTTTATAAAAAATTAAATAGACACCAGCCGATGTAGCGTGATGTTTTGCTAACCAAGCACGCCACTCAGTATCATTTTTAAAATAAAGTTCTTCGCGTTGTTGCATCGTTTATCGGTAAAACACTTTTGACGGAAATACAATCAGACTTTCATGACCATTTTTTCCAACAGTCGAAATTCCAAAGAAATAGTTGTCTAGGACAATTCCCTCCAAGGTATATTCTTCAAAGTCTTTACTCACAAAACGCGAATGTTGCCATTGTGGCGCAGTGGTATCTCGCCAATAAATTTTATAACCAACTACATTGTCATCCTCTGATTTTTTCCAACGAAATTGAGCGCTTGGCTTTACAATTCCACCAATTTCAACACCTTTCGGTGACAGTGGCGACCATGCCAAACTTGCCAAATTGATTGCATTGACTGCGGTAAGTTTTTTAGCATATGCAAAGTTTACACCTTCAATCACATCTCCATATTTAATTCCGTTTTCTTCGCGAATATCTTGATGCTGACGTACATAGTTTTCATGTGCTTCCATGATACGAATTCCGGCAAAGCCCAAATCATTAAACGGTCTGTGATGTCCACCACGACCAAATCTGTCCAAACGATAAATCATCATCGGATTCATTTCAGGCATATAGGTTTTGGTTTGTTTGTGCACATATCGCGCAAGTTGTCTTGAAATTCCATCTACTTCACCACCGTAAAAACGACGCGCTTTGCGTTGCTGTTCTGTTTCGTTTGCTGGAACTGGTTCAGAGAAAATTCGGAACGTACGATTATCAATCACGCCATCCACACCTTCAATATTTCCAATCATATCGTTGTTGAGTACACCGATAATGTCCCAGCCTTTTTCTTCGGCATACTTTGCCAATCCTTTTCCTCCAAACAAACCTTGTTCTTCCCCAGATAAGCCTACATATACAATACTATTTTCAAATTTGTATTTAGATAATACACGCGCTGCTTCCATGGTTCCTGCCATTCCAGACGCATTGTCATTGGCACCAGGTGCATCAGTAGTGCCGTCCATAGTATTAGAAGCGCGGGAATCAATATCGCCACTCATAATCACATAGCGATTTGGATATTTTGTCCCTTTCTGAACGGCAATTACATTGACAACCCACACATTGTTTAAAATACGTGGATTTCCTTTTCTTGTGACTAAATCTTTTTGGTAAAATACCTCAAGACAATCATCACACTCACTGGAAATAGTTTCAAATTCTTTTTTAATCCAACGTCTTGCAGCACCAATACCACGAGTTTCGGAAACTGTGTCACTAAATGTGTTTCGCGTTCCAAAATTTGCCAGTGTTCGAATGTCATTTTCAATACGATCTGCCGAAACTGCCTCAATAATATCATACAAGCGCGGATCGGTTTGCGCAGTAGCAAAAGTTAT
>JBCCLS010000752.1:0-1887 GCA_039026835.1 Bacteroidota bacterium
AGAAAAAATTAAAGATTTTTTGTGCTGATGAAATTCTTTTTGGGAAACACAGCCGCAGCTACAGTAGGAAAAGTGTAAGTCACTTCAATAACAAATTCCCCTTTTTAACTATGTATGCGATTATTGACTGTAATAGCTTTTATGCTTCGTGCGAAATAGCTTTTGACCCTAGTCTTATAGGGAAACCGTTGGCAATATTGTCTAACAATGATGGATGTGTCATTTCTCGAAGTAAAGAAGCAAAAACTTTGGGAATTCCCATGGGTGCGCCTTTATTTAAGTATAGAGACATGATAGCGGAAAAGAATATTCAAATCCGTTCTTCTAATTATTCTTTATATGGTGATATGAGTGAACGCGTGATGAAACTTCTAGAAGACTTTTCTCCAGAAGTAGAAGTCTATAGTATTGACGAAGCATTTGTAAAGCTTCCCCATGCAGACGATTATCAAACAGTCGGTAAAAACATTAAAAATTATATCTATCAATGCACAGGAATTCCCGTGAGTATCGGAATTGCTCCCACAAAAGCTTTATCGAAAGCGGCCAATAATATTGCTAAAAAATTTCCTGATAAAACCAATGGTTATCATGTAATTGATACCGAAGAAAAGCGTACAAAAATGCTCAAATGGTTGCCTGCTGACGCAATTTGGGGCATTGGAGCTGGAAATGCCAAACGCTTGCAAAACAAAGGCGTACAAACAGCATTAGAATTTACACAACTCTCAGATGATTGGGTTAAACGAAACATGTCTATCGTAGGCTTACGTCTCAAAAAAGATTTGGAAGGCGAACCTACTATCATGCTAGAAGAAGTCCAAAATAAAAAGGCAATTGCTACGACAAGAAGCTTTGAATTTACATTTGCTGATCGGGAAAATATGAAAGAACGTATTGTGACGTTTGCATCGCGTTGTGCTGAAAAATTACGGCAGCAAAATTCTTCTTGCAATGTTGTGATGGTGTACTTAAAAAGTGATCGAAATAAGCGTAGTGATTCCTATTTTAGAGCCAAGCGCATGCTTACCTTACCGTATGCTACCAATTCTACATTTATCATCAATAAATACGCGCTAAAAGCATTAGATGACATTTTTAAACCTGGCATTCAATACAAAAAGGCAGGTGTTATCTTAACAGGATTGATCAAAACGGATGCCTTGCAACTAGATTTATTCCAGAATGAAGATCCAAAGCACAAAAAGTTAATGGCTGCTATGGACAATTTAAACGAGAAATTTGGGCGACAAAAAATAAAAATGGGCAATCAAGATTTGCAACGTACTTGGAAAATGCGACAAGCATATTTATCACCTGAATACACCACAAAATTTAGCGATATTATCAAACTAAACTGTGACACGATATAATTAGAGATACAGATGAAGAAGCATGAAAATGACGAAGTGTTGACATTTTACAAATCAATCAAAGGACAAATACAACTTGAGTTTGTAGAAGCTGGTATTTCTGCGGGATTTCCTTCGCCAGCAGACGATTTTAGAAACAAACGTATTAGTCTGGATGAAGAATTGGTCAAGGATGAACGCAGTACCTATTACGCGCGTGTCCGTGGCGAATCTATGATTGGTGCAGGATTAGATCATGATGATTTGTTAGTAATTGATAAAAATATTCCACCCAAGGATGGAAAAATTGCCGTGTGTTATGTGGACGGAGAATTTACCGTAAAGCGTTTAAAAATCACAAATGAATGTGTGCATTTGATGCCTGCCAACGATAAATACCAGCCGATAAAAATAACACAAGACAAGCAACTACTTATTTGGGGAATTGTTACTTATGTGATTAAAAAGGTATAGTTATTTTAATGGGACAATGTATCAATATTTTAATGTATCAATGTGTTTCAAAGGAAATTAT
>JBCCLS010000753.1:0-1886 GCA_039026835.1 Bacteroidota bacterium
GTAATTTTCCTTTATATTTGAGGAAATATTTATTTAAATGTTGAAGTTCTTTCATTCGCTACAAATCGAAACGTCGACTTTGATTTTTATTTTGAAAAATATTCATTTTAACAACATGTTTATTGCATAAATTTTAATTATAATTATTTTTGCAGTCAATTTATTACACATATTATAATTCAAACACACACAAAGCTTATGGTTTCAGACGCCATTAAAACAAGTGAACTACACAAAGTAGATCCTGTTTTTGGACAATTATCTTTTGATAATCACGAACAAGTTGTTTTTTGCAACGACAAAGATACAGGATTAAGAGCAATAATAGGAATCCATAACACAGTTTTAGGACCTGCACTTGGAGGAACGCGAATGTGGCAATACAAAAATGAATGGGAAGCCTTAAATGATGTACTTCGTTTGTCACGTGGAATGACGTTTAAATCAGCAATTACTGGTTTAAATTTAGGTGGTGGAAAAGCTGTGATTATCGGAAATGCCAAAACACAAAAAACACCTGAATTGATGCGTAAGTTTGGAGAATTTGTGCATTCTCTTAGCGGACGCTACATTACTGCAGAAGATGTAGGAATGGAAACCAGTGATATGGATATTGTACGCGGTGTTACACCTTATGTAACTGGAATCTCAGAATCGAAAGGCGGTGCAGGAAATCCTTCACCAATTACAGCATACGGTGTTTTTATGGGAATGAAAGCTGCAGCGAAATACAAATTTGGTTCTGACATTTTAGAAGATCGTACGGTATATGTACAAGGAATTGGGCATGTAGGTGAAGCATTGGTAGAACATTTGACCAATGAAGGAGCCAAAGTTGTAATTGTAGACATCAACGAAGAACGTTTGCAATATGTAAGCAACAAGTATGGCGCTGAAATTTATCGTGGCGCTGATATGTACAGTGAAGACATGGACATCTACGCACCATGTGCTTTAGGAGCTACTATTAATGACGATAGCATTTACAAATTAAAAGCACACATCATTGCCGGAGCAGCCAACAATCAGTTAAAAGATGAAATAACGCATGGTGCTATGTTGAGAGACAGAGGCATTGCGTATGCACCAGACTTCTTAATCAATGCAGGAGGAATCATCAACGTGTATGCAGAATTAGAAGGATATGGAAAGACTGAAATAATGCGTAAAACAGAAAACATCTACAATACAACATTAGAAATTTTCAAACATTCCGAAGATCATAATTTAACCACACACAACTCAGCACTCAGTATTGCTGTAGATCGAATTGAAACTCGAAAAAAAGAAGCCAACAAATAGTAGCATTCTTTTAAAATAATCATACTTTTGCGGGCGAAAGGATCAAATCTTTTCGCCTTTTTATATCAATTTACACGTAAACATTAGTTATGTCTAAAATGATATTATTTACACAAAAACTAAAGTTCTGACGCAGATGCTAACAAGAAGACATATTCGAGTTAAAGTAATGCAATCCATCTATGCATTGTCACAATCACACAGTGACGAAGTAGACAAAGAGTTGAAATTCATCAACATGAGTATCGCAAATATGCATGATTTGCATGTGCTTACGCTAGATTTGTTTGTGAAGTTGAGTGAATATGCCGAAAAGCAACTTGAATTGTCTCAGAAAAAATACTTAGCAACTTCTGCTGATAAAAATCCCAACAAAAAATTTATTCAAAATGCGATCATTCGTCATTTGGTGGCGCATGAAGGACTCAAAGATGCTGTACACGATCGAAAGTTAGACGATTGGAAAGAGAACGACGAATATGTACGCGTTATTTTTGAAGCCATGTTGCAAAGCGATGTGTACAAGCAATACATGGCAGACAGCGAAAGTAATTACAATACAGATCAGGCATTTGTCGCAAAAC
>JBCCLS010000754.1:0-1884 GCA_039026835.1 Bacteroidota bacterium
GGTAGAAGCTGTTGATAATGCATTAGCGAAAGAAGGAACAACCTTAGTCGTTGTAAATTCTGTGTGTGGTTGTGCCGCGCGTAATGCAAGACCAGGTGCAGTAATGTCTCTTGGTAACGATAAAAAGCCTGATAATTTGGTAACTGTGTTTGCTGGAGTTGATAAAGAAGCAACAAATAAAGCAAGAAGCTACATGATTCCTTTTCCTCCATCTTCTCCAAGTATGGCATTGTTTAAGGATGGACAGTTAGTACACATGTTAGAGCGTCATCATATTGAAGGAAGACCTGCAGAAATGATTGCAGAAAACCTGAAAGATGCGTACGACGAAAATTGCTAATGCATATTTAAAAAATGATAGAAACCACGCATTTGCGTGGTTTTTTTAAACCTACCAATAAAATTACCGTTTCATGAAGTTTGTATCGTATATACTATCCAGCATTTATATGTTCTTTTTTGGATTGTTGTTGGTTATTTTTCATGGATTACAATGGCTTGGATTGACATTAGGAGGGCACAACGGACATAGTATAGCCGTGAATGGTTTGCAAATTAGCCTCATGTATTGCCATCTGATTTTGGGCATTCGCTACACACTTCGCAACAATTATACGTTAGACAAAGACAAACCTGTAATTATTGTATCGAATCATCAAAGTATGAACGATATTCCGCCATTGATTTGGATGTTTCGAAAACATTATCCTAAGTTTATCAGCAAAAAAGAATTGGGCAAAGGCATTCCAAGTATTTCTTATAATTTACGACATAGTGGTGCAGCGTTGATTGATCGGAACAATCAAAAACAAGCCATTGCAGAAATCATCCGATTTGCCAAAATGATTCATCAAAACAACTATGCTGGCATCATTTTTCCAGAAGGAACACGCAGTCGCACAGGCACTCCAAAAGCTTTTAAAACCAAAGGATTGGAAGTGCTTTTTAAATACATTCCGAACGCACAAATTATTCCGGTGACGATTAATAACTCATGGAAAACAACCAAGTATGGAAAATTTCCTTTTGGATTAGGCATTAATATCACTGTTGACACGCATGCACCGATTTTGCTGAGCGAATATCCAAAAGCGAAATACCAAGAATTGATTGCGCATTTGGAGAAAGTGGTGACTTCTGATGTGATTCCTGTCTAACTTTACTTAGATTGATTATGACCTCAACGCAACAAGAAATTATTGCCAAAACGATTGATTTTGTCAAACAAAAACTACAACATGCCGAAGGCGGACACGATTGGTTTCATATTGAACGCGTGTATAAAAATTCACTTTTGATTGCGAAAGAAGAAACTGTAGACGAATTTGTGGTGAGTTTGGGCGCATTGTTACACGATATTGCAGATGCCAAATTTCACGATGGTGATGAAACGATTGGACCCAAAGTTGCACGTACTTTTTTGGAAAGTCTCGCTGTGGCGGAAGTTGACATTGTGCATGTGGAAAATATCATTTCCAATATTTCATTTAAAGGTGGAAACTTTGCCCAACAATTTACATCTGCGGAATTGAATGTTATTCAAGATGCCGATCGTTTGGATGCCATTGGTGCCATTGGTATTGCGCGTTGTTTTAATTATGGTGGTTTTAAAAATCGTACATTATTTGATCCGTCAATTGCACCAAATCTCCACATGACCAAAGAGGAATATAAGAAATCTACTGCGCCAACGATTAATCATTTCTACGAAAAATTGTTATTATTAAAAGACAAGATGAATACGCAAACCGGAAAGAAAATCGCCGAACAGCGTCATGCGTTTATGGAGCAATTTTTGAAGCAGTTTTTTGCGGAATGGGATGGTTTGCTTTAGACTTAATTGGATTTTAGACCGCTTTGCTATTAGAAGCAAGATTGCTTTAC
>JBCCLS010000755.1:0-1880 GCA_039026835.1 Bacteroidota bacterium
AAAATAGTTCACAAATATCTAACACCCAACACCTAATCCACTACTTATACTTATCATTCAACCCTTTGCCTTCTAAAATCATAGGAATTATTTTTTGCAAACGATTTTGCTTGGTTGCTTCTCGTTTGGCGGTTACAATATGTTCAATATATTCTTTTTGTTTGTAGTTGGCTAATTTTTGAAATGCTTTTGCTAAAGCAGCGTCTTCTGAAAATGCAGTAGCTAAGAGTTCAGGAATTTCTACAGTTTGGTCTTTCTTAAATTTAACAGTTTTACCATCCAATTGATTCTGAACAGCTTCGTCAATATAGGATTGTACCAAATCTTCAGGAATTGTTTCTGATGCTGCAAATTTCCAATGCCGCATGGCTTGTGTTTTTCCTTCCTGAGCGTTTACCAATACATTGGCTGTATCTTTTAATAATGCTCCTTGAAAAAACCACAAACCTGCATGCGATTTAAACGTGCCAATGCCCAGTACATTCTTTCCTTTCACAGTATACACCGGAATGCTCCATTTTACGGTTTCTGCTACATTTGGATTTTTTAGAATGATTTGCTGTAACAAACGCAGTTTTTCTTCCCATTCAGGAAAGCTTTGAATGTAATTTTCTACAGAAGTGTATTTTTTCATCGAACGCTAAAATTTGTGCTAAAATAAAAAAAGCTACTCGGAAAGAATAGCTTTTGTATATTTTACAATAACAATGCAATGATTTTTTGTAGTTCCTAGCGGTTAATGTCGCTAGAACCGACGTTTAAAGCATTTCAATCATATGGATAGAACTTTACATACTTTCTACAGTGGATACATTCATAGTTTTCACGGATAGAAAACAGAACTAGACAAGTTCAGTAATATTCTCAGCGATTGGTTTTCGTAAATCGGCAAAAATATTTTCTTCAGAACGGTATCGATTCGTACGAATTTGCCAGTGGTAACTTGCCGAAACGATGTTGGACAAACCATTTACATATCTAGTTACGGTTTGTTTTGTAATGCTGTCAAACTGATTCACTTGTGTAAGAATACTTTGTAAGTGCGTTTCAAACGAATGGTAAACAGCATTGACAACATCTATCGCAAGACGAGCGGCTTCTTCTATATCATCAACCGTATTCATATTGATATATGCATTTAACAAATTGAACTGACTGTGCTTTTCTTTGTGATAAGAAATAATATCATTAGATAACACACCAATGAGTGCGCAGTCTTTTTGTATTTTTTGTAAGTCAGGAATTGCTGTATACATCGCCTCTGTTACATACAAATTTTCAGTATATTCAATCATGCCCATGGTTGGATACATGCCGCCAAAATGTATGCGCGAGGTAATATATTCATCAACAGATGTATATTCGGTGGGATTGATTGAGTGTTTTAAATGCGCCAACAATCCTTTTGTATAGTTTTCAAAAAAAGCGTGCGGGCTATTTTTTTGTATTTGATGGCTACAATACGCAAGCGAAGTGTATAAATTACGAAGTCCAGCATGTGTTTCAGTACCGTTATACGTACCATTCATCCAACAGGTTAGCAAAATATCAAAATCGGGAGCAATTTCTTGTTGAATGTCCTCCCCAAAAAAATCATCCAAATAATACAAAGTTCCAAACCAAAGTGTGGCATCTACGACGCGCGACGGACTTGCGGAAGTGAATAAATAAGGAGACATCGTATGGTGTCCTTCATACAGTGTACTTTCATAAATACCCAACTCTTTTGCCAATGTAGCGGTTTGGATAAGAATTTCATCAACAGAAGGATGTACAGTATAGGTTGTATTGGAAATATCTAAGGATGTTGAATACAATAAATTTTTCATAACATGAATATTAAATTTTGTATCACAACCTATGAAGATGATTTGTAATTA
>JBCCLS010000756.1:0-1865 GCA_039026835.1 Bacteroidota bacterium
ACGGATTTGATTACTAATACATTATGCTTAATGTCAAATTGAGTATCATGGTAGATACTAAGTGTAGTTCATGAGATTTGATCATGACAAATAAGCGCCTTCAACGGCTTTTATTAATGAAAAAAGAAAACTTACAGCGGCAAATCTTTCCGATGCAGTAACCGTGTTAATTTGATAGACAAATCGGTCAAGACAATTTTGGCATTTCCGTTACGCTCTATGTGATAAATGGCGTCTTGCAGTTCTTCGGTAATGTCTAAAATATTATTTCCGTGGACAAACGGCGCAAATTTTTCTAAGAAAAAACCTTTGGTGTTGGGTTCAAAAAAGACCAAATCGGTTGCCGTATAATTTTGAAGTAACGCTTGTCGAAACAAATTCAGACAAAAACCTAAAAATTTCTTCTGTGTTTCGCGTCCTGTTTTGGCCACTTCTTCGCTCCACGAAATCAAATCACGAATGGCCGTTTTATTTCCTTTGGCTTTAAATGCGGAGCGAACCCAAGTAACAAACCAGGTTTCAAATAGCAAATCTTCCGAATCTTGGAATACCAAATCAACAGCTTTGTTGTAATTTCCATTAGATTGATGCGCAATTTTAGTGGCTTCTGCTACGGAGACTTCCAAGTTGGCAATCAGCGCTTCTTTGATCGCTTCTTCGCCCAACGGCGGGAAATGCAATACTTGACAACGTGAACGAATGGTATTGATAATCTGTTCTTCGTCTTCGGCAATCAAGATAAAAAGTGTTTCTTTTGGCGGTTCTTCAATCAACTTTAACAACTTATTGGCAGCGGCTGTATTCATGCGTTCTGCCATCCAAATAATCATTACTTTATAACCGCCTTCATAGGATTTTAACGTCAATGATTTAACAATATCCAAGGCTTCGTCGACACCAATTTGTCCTTGTTTATTGTCGATGCCTAGCATTTTATACCAATCAAACAAGTTTCCGTACGGTTGCTCTTTGAGAAACTGTCGCCATTCTTCCAAAAAGTGTTTGGAAACAGGATGACTTTTCACTTTATGATTCCCTGCCACAGGAAATGCAAAATGCAGATCAGGATGTGAAAGGTTGCCTACTTTCAAATTACACGCGTCGTTTCCACCTGTATTTTCCCCATCAGCATTTTTACACAACACATATTGCGCATACGCAATTGCCATTGGTAAGGTTCCACAACCTTCAGGACCTACAAAAAGCTGCGCATGTGGAATACGCCCACGATCTGCACTTAACGTGAGATGTTTTTTAATATGTACAAGTCCTAAAATATCTTGGAAAAGCATGTCGCAAATATAGTGGTAAGCTTTGGATTTTATAGTTGAATCAAAAAAAGAAATTATCTCTACAATAAGATGCTATCAAAGCAAGATCAAATTTTAAGGATATTCGTGCGTTATAGTACTAATTGATCTGAAGTATGAAACTTTTTAAAATTATATTCGCAATCTTCCTCGTATTTTTCCTGCTCTTTGTTGTGTTTACAAGTATGCGTCCGAGTTTGGAAGCAATTGAAAAAGAAGTATATACAAATACAACGTATTCTGTGGAAACACCTTGGCCAAAAGCATATGATTCTTTGTGTAAAATAGAAGATGAAAAAGGGATTTACTTTCCAACAAAAAAAGTGGAGTATGCACATCTCACCAAAAACAATTTTTGGAAAACAACCGAAAGGTTAAAAACAGACGAATTAAAGACCTTATTGACAATTTTAAACGATAGTGCCAGCTATGATTGGGGAGAATTAGGGACGCCAGAAATACATTATTATATTACTTTTTACGATCAAAATGATAACTGTATCGCCTTAACCACCATTGATTTAGAAGGAATGGCATACAGTCATCCAATGATTG
>JBCCLS010000757.1:0-1865 GCA_039026835.1 Bacteroidota bacterium
ATTATCTTTTCCGCAGTGTAGCAGGAATTTTTCGTTAAAAATTTCTGAAGCCCTGGAAGAAATTTAGAAAAATTCATGCGGTTTTGTTTTTTCTCTAAAAAGAAAAAACAAAAACACCTCTGGAAAAGCGCACTTTCTTTTGTTTCTTTTCTTTGTGCGAGCAAAGAAAACGAAAGTAGAAAACCGATATTTAGTGTTTTCAAACAATTAAAGTAAGCTTTTAGAAAGTTTAGTTTAAATTAAACTTGTATTAAATGCACGTTAATTCAAGAGTTTGAGGTAGCTGTTGTAGCGAAACACTTTTTATTTTAATATATTTGAAAGTGCATCTAGTTGCCTGTAAACGAGTACACAATCTCAATAAACTCTCTGAACCATGAAAAAAGCCTTAAAAATTTTAGGAATTCTTATTCTTCTCATTGTCATCGTTGTAATATTCAATTATTCAAAATTGAATATCATTTCTGGATATTCTGCCAAAAACATGAGTTCTTCTGTATTTGTGGCTGGAAGAGCGGAAGCATTTACAGACTCAACCGATAATGGATTTTCACCTATAAAATTTGCTAGAGATTTTGTAAATAAGGAAGAACAATTTGCTTCCGCTACCGTATATGGATTAATGGAACGCAAAGCAGTATACAGAAAAGGCTTAGGAAGTGTGCTCATTGATGATGAATACGATGTAACCAAAAAAACACCAATTCCATACCGTAGCAATGTGGCGCGTATGTTGCCGTATCCGTATGGAAATATGCCACAAAAAGATACGACCTTTTCAAATATAGCGTATGAAAAAGTAAACAAGGCGGTGGAATATGCGTTTTCAAAAGTAGAAGGAGAAGATGCCAAAAAAACACGTGCTGTGTTGGTAATTTACAAAGATCAAATTATTGCTGAACAATATGCTGAAGGATTTGACAAAGATTCAAGAATTTTGGGTTGGTCTATGACAAAAAGTATTCTAAGTACGGTGTATGGAATTTTACAATATCAAGGAAAATTGAGTGTGTGGGACAAAGCTCCTATTGACGCATGGAAAAATGATGAACGTAAAGACATCACCATTCATAACTTATTACAAATGAACAGTGGTTTGGAATGGGAAGAAGATTACAGCAAAATTTCTGATGTGACAAAAATGCTCTTTTTAGACAAAGACATGACGGCGTCACAAATTGACAAACCATTGGTAGGAAAACCAAATGAAACTTGGAACTATTCGTCAGGTACTTCCAACTTGCTTTCAGGAATTTTGCGTCAACAATTTGATCAACATCAAGCCTATTTAGACTTTCCATATACAGACTTCATTGATAAAATTGGCATGCATTCGATGTTGGTTGAAGCCGATATGGAAGGTAACTACGTTGGTTCATCTTATGCGTGGGCAACACCGCGCGACTGGGCACGATTTGGCTTGCTATACTTACACAGAGGTGACTGGAACGGAACACGTATTTTTGACGATTCTTGGGTAGATTATATCACCAAACCTACACCTACATCTAATGGTCGTTACGGTGGTCATTTTTGGCTCAATAATGGCGGATTCCATCCAGATGTGCCAAAAGATATGTATTCGGCAAATGGATACCAAGGACAGCGTGTGTACATTATTCCTTCAAAAGACTTAGTGGTCGTTCGCTTTGGTTTAGTTGGAAAAGATGCTTTAGACTTTAACAAGTTTCTAAGTGAAATTTGTAATGCAGTTAACTAATAACTATACAATTGTTGAAAAACCAGAATTGTGTCTCTATGTTGCTATAACTTCTACGAATAAAAGCGTGAAATAAATAATTTATAAAATAGAATTTGAAGATAAAAGTGATCTGCAACAGATCACTTTTTTTTATAAAAAAATA
>JBCCLS010000758.1:0-1858 GCA_039026835.1 Bacteroidota bacterium
GGCAATTATGAGTTATTTGTTTAATTGAAAATCATTGATTCAAAAATAGGACTGTACGAAGTCTCAGGTTTGTTAACATTTTACTTGGAATCAGCTTGAGTCAACGCAAGAAAATTGAGCAACAAGTATGCGTAGTAAATTTCTTCGGACGGAAACACAAACTTCAACTTATTTTTGTAGAAAAATAAGTTGAAATTTGTGTTTCAATACTGTGTAAAACAAAAAGTTTCATGAAAGTGGACTCACTTTCATTGTCAATTATGTTATTTTGATGCTAAAATTGCACTAGCCACAGGGTTGAAAAAATAAAAAAGCTGTATCATGCAAAAAATTGTAATAAGATGATACAGCAGATTGAAAAAAAAGTGAAGTAATAGTAAGCAAAATATCTAAAAGTAAAGCCCAACAGCTATTTTTAGTACATTTATTTTCGATTTGGCTACGGGTACAAGGACGCCATACGATTCGCAATACCAGCCGCTACTCCGACTATAATGAACGTACACACAGCAATTGGATGGGTCGAGACTTTGATTTTGCTGAGTTTCATGCTCAAAGTGTAGCCGAGCAAATAGCACGAAGTGAACAATCGGATTGGTTACTAGCAGGGGATTGTAGCTTCCTACCAAAGAGTGGGAAACAAACCTATGGGAAGGGAATATTTTGGAGTGGGAGTTCAAGCAAATCAGAACCAGGTTTAGAAATAGAAGGCTACGCGCTGATTAATCCGAATACCAAAGAAGCCTATATGGTAGATGTGGAGCAGACGCCAAGTGATTTGAGTAGCAAAGAAGGTTCAGCAGAGGATTATACGCGAGTGGATCACTATGTGGATCATTTACGGCGTGTTATTCGTCGCTATTATTGGGTACGCTATGTGGCACTAGATGGTTACTACACCAAGCATAAGGTATTGTCCTTTTTTGACCAAGCAGAGGATTGTGATATGATTGGTAAACTACGTAAAGATGCTGATTTGAAGTTTTATTTAGATCGGGAAAAAGCTAAAGCGTCAGGTGTTCATATACATGGCAATAAAAAGTATGAAGCAAAATTTGACCATGAAGACCCAATGAGTCAGCGTCATTTATGGAAGCTGATCGGTACTTTAGAGGAGGATGCTGATATTGAACTTTATCAAGCCAAAATGTATAGCCCCTACTATAAAAGAGATTTAAATGTGGTTTTGTGTTGGCATCAGAAGGAGCAAAAACACATTCTACTGTTCAGCACAGATTTAGAGTTAGCGGGTCTGAAATTGGTACAGTATTATAAATCTCGTTTTCAAATTGAATTTTTATTTCGAGATGCCAAGCAACATGCTGGACTGAATCATGCGCAGGTCAGAGATGCGAAAAAACTGGATTTTCATTTCAATTTTTGCTTTGCCAACATCAATTTGGGGCGTATCGTAGCTAGGGAACAAGGACAAGCTGCCTTTGCTTTTAACAACGCTAAAAGGCTGGGATACAACAATTTGTTGCTTGAAAAATTTATTGCCAACTCTGGAATTGACCCTGAGTTGCCTGAAATTCGCCTAGCACTTCAAAAAACCGCTCAATTTGGACTAATGTCCGAGTAAAAGCGCGTTTTAGGAGGAAAATTTGGTAATTAATTCAGCTTTTTGATGATTCTTTAAGGTTTTGACACCTTTTAGGTCTCAACAGTATTGTAGATCATGCGGCGCATCGAATTCTTGTCCATTGGTGGGTCCAGAAAACTGTATGCTCTGTGCGCTTAGGTTATATCCTAGCAAGGCAATCGTGATTAAGATACTAAGTGTCTTCAAGATTTTCATTGTGGAATAAGGTTTAAATTGTTGTAAAAAATAGGTAGGTAGATGTTTTTGATGTCACAC
>JBCCLS010000759.1:0-1851 GCA_039026835.1 Bacteroidota bacterium
ACGTGATGTTTGATGATTTTACGAGCTTTGTGATAAGCCAATGTCATTGCAGCACCTGTAGTGGAAGTTTCTGTATGTGTATTGGCCACAAAAGGACCAAACTCGTTCGTAATTTTTTCTTCAATAGGCTTGTATAATCGCCCACTTGCAGTCCAATCACAATACACTAAATCTTGTTCTCCATAAGGAGAAGTAAATTTTTGGTCAACACCAATAATTTGGTCTCTAAATTGTGAAAAGTACTGTTCTAAATTTGACATAACAAAAATAGATTCCCGTTTTCACGGGAATGACATTCTAAATGATTTCTTTAATTTCAGTAATAAAACGCTCTGCTAAAGCATCAGCTGCATCTTGTGATTTGGCTTCAGTATAAATTCTGATAATTGGTTCCGTATTCGATTTACGCAAGTGAACCCAATTTGTTGGGAAATCAATTTTAACTCCGTCAATCGTAGTCACATTTTCGTGTGCATACTTCTCCTCCATGGCTTTTAAAATTCCGTCCACATCTAATGCTGGTGTGAGTTGAATTTTATTTTTACTCATAAAATAACTTGGATAACTATCTCGCAACGCACGAACCGTAATATTTTTTTCTGCCAAATGTGTCAAAAATAACGCAACACCGACCAGCGAATCGCGTCCGTAATGCAATTCAGGATAAATGATTCCACCATTTCCTTCGCCACCAATCACCGCATTGGTTTCTTTCATTTTAATCACAACATTCACCTCGCCTACTGCACTTGCTTCATAACTTCCGCCGTGTTTTTCAGTAATATCGCGCAATGCTCTTGACGAAGATAAATTTGAAACCGTATTTCCTTTCACTTTTCCTAACACATAATCTGCACAAGCGACCAAAGTATATTCTTCTCCAAACATTTCACCGTCATCACAAATAAATGCCAAACGATCTACATCCGGATCAACGACAATTCCGAAATCTGCTTTTTCTTTTACAACCAATTCGGAAATATCGGTTAAATGTTCTTTCAACGGTTCTGGATTGTGTGGAAAATGTCCGTTTGGTTCGCAGTACAATTCAATCACTTCAACATTCAAAGCACGTAACAACTTCGGAATGGCAATTCCTCCCGTAGAATTCACGCCATCAACAACCACTTTAAAATTCGCTTTTTTGATGGCTTCAGCATCTACTAATGGAAGGTTGAGTACTTCTTCAATATGTTTGTCAATATACGTATCATTTGGGGTTACCGTTCCTAAATCATCTACCTGTGCAAAATCAAAATCATCACTTTCTGCAATGCGTAAGATTTCTGCACCATCGGCTCCATTTAAGAATTCTCCTTTATGATTCAATAATTTCAATGCATTCCATTGTTTCGGGTTATGACTTGCAGTTAAAATGATGCCTCCATCTGCTTTTTCTAACGGGACGGCCACTTCCACCGTTGGGGTGGTAGACAAACCGAGATCAATCACGTTAATTCCCAAACCGACTAATGTATTTACGACTAAACTCTGAATCATCGCACCAGAAATTCGCGCATCTCGTCCAATTACAACGGTTAATTGCTCTTTTTTATATTCTTTCTTCAACCAAGTTCCGTAAGCACTTGCAAATTTTACAGCATCAATCGGAGTCAAATTATCTCCTACATTGCCGCCAATAGTTCCACGAATCCCTGAAATTGATTTGATTAAAGTCATTTTTACTCGTTTATTAAAAATTCTAGCAAATATAAAAGTTATTGCCGTATTTCATTCTTCAGATATAATTATTATTGATTTCAATATTTCAAACGCAAATATTTATGTAAATTCGGAACTACTTTTACCATTTGAATGAATTTCTTAGCACATATTTATCTTTCACAAAAC
>JBCCLS010000760.1:0-1848 GCA_039026835.1 Bacteroidota bacterium
ATTGAGTTGACACCAAAAAATGTGACCAAATTGACACAGATTCCATTGAAAAATGAAGGGAAAATCAAAAAACTCAATTCGTTTATCATAGATGATTTTGTATTTGTGTTTAGCATGGAGCGAAAACTGGCCAACTTAGCTATCTTCAACTTACAAACACAGGAACTCATTAAAAATTACGAGTACAACACAGCTGATTTTGGGATTGTTCATAAGGTTGTTCAAAATGGGGTTGACAAGACAAATTCGTTCAAACCAAAACCGTTTTTCAAAAGTTATTTCCCGCAGGCAATTGGTTCAACCTACAATGCAGAATTGTACATAGGCGTTAATAAAACAGTCAATGATGTATATATTGCGCAGATTGGACACGTAGATAAAAATACCTTTCGAAACGCGAATGCTGGGAATTTTTGGTGGTGTTATCCTGCTTTTGAACTAAATTACAATGCCATAGGCGGTAATTTTTCAGGTGGATTTAATCCTGCAGGTGCTAGTATGATGATATTCGAGGCTTTTGCAGAAAATAAACGAAAAGGGAACTTTTTTGAGATTCAACTCGATTCAATTTTAGAACCAACAGATGAAAAAAGCGCAGCAACATTTGACTATTTTGATTTGGGCACCTATCATGAAAGACTGGAAGAAGTTTTTAGCCTAAACAAGTACTTTCTTATTCCTCTAAAAACGTCTGTAAGGTTTATAAATTTTGATAAAAAGAACAATAGTTACGCTGTTTACAATTTGCCTGAGCTAGACTAATTCCTGACATTATAATACACGCAGCAATGGCATAAAGTGGCTGAGTATTCGTAATAATCTAAATTTTTACTTTGTAAATGTTCTTTTTAAGATTGTATGAAAATTTGTATTTTAGGTCAAAATACTTACGAATGCGTACGATCATTTATTCCTTTCTTTTTGCGTTACTTTTGATTTCATGTGTAGATTACGAAGCAGATCACGAAACACGTATTGGTACCAATTTTCAAAATTTGAAGACTGCTATTTTAGCGAATAAAGGTTCAGAAGCTTTGGAATATGTGCATGCAAATACAACAAGTTATTTTTCCTATGTTTTGTATGAGTCGCGCTATACAGATTCTTCCGAAATATCTTCATATTCGGTTAAGGATAAATTAATGATACTTTTAGTAAGGCATCTTTGCACGAAAGATCAACTCTCAGATTTTGATAGAAATACGCTTATGGCTTTTTTAATTGATCAATGGACGCTTGGAAAAAATAGTATAAACGATGTAACTATTCGGCATATAAACGTTGACAAAGACACAGCCAGATGTCAAGTTTTTAAAAACAATCTCAAAACAGGGAATTATGTAGACTTTTATCAAGTACAGCAACAATGGAAAATTGATATAAGTCTTTTGTATAGGTCTCTATCGCAAGGACTTCGGGAACTCATCAAAAACAGCAGAATGGAAGAAAACGACTTCATACTTAACGCCATACATGAATTCAGTGGTCGCCAACCTGATAGTACAATTTGGAAACCAAAGTTGAAGAGAGCTGTGTTTAAAATCAAGAAATCGAAAAGTTGATTTTTTGTAACTGCAAGCCTTCAAAGTTCGAACTTTTTGGTGTAGGATTTCTGGGGAATTGAGTTATTTGTGAAAGCGCATTCTTCTATTTCTTTCTGTAATTTAAAGAGATAGTATTGTCGCGTTTTAAGAGCAATTCATTACCATCATAGCTTTCAAGAAGTTGCACTACTTGTTTTAATTGTGCTGCTGTTAAATGTTTATAGGCAGGCTTTTTTATTACAGTATCCCATTTTGTTTGAAGCGTGTTATCTAACGCTATTCGTAAATAACAATGGTTTTCAAA
>JBCCLS010000761.1:0-1844 GCA_039026835.1 Bacteroidota bacterium
ATATTGATAAATGTTGGCGTCACACTCAATAAAACGGCTTCTAAAATAGAGCACAAGAATGAAAAGAAAATGGAAATTACTGCGTAAAAAATTAATAGTGTCATAACGATCTAACAATTGTATGTGGCGAATTTAGCTAATATTTTGCTCAAAAATTGAGATATTGTCTTGAATCCGTAAGGTTTCTGTTTTTTAGATGTTTTTATTCAATATGTGACTACAGTTTGACTAAAAAGTTACTTTGCAATTGCATTTTAAGTTGACAGGTATTTTTGAAATAACAAATTACCAACCCACATATCTCGGAGGTTTGATATTGTTTAGATTCAAATATACAATGAGTTGTCCTCTGTGATGCGAAACGTGATCTTGCAAAAGATTTAAAATCTGCAATTTGGTTTTGGGACCAGCAAAAAACTCCACCATTTCCTTTAATTCGTCAGTTGAGGCTTTTTTAATAATAGCTGCCGTATTGTTGAAAGCTTCCTTAATGGCTTCAATTACTTGCGCTTTGGTGGTGTATGTCGCTTTCGCTTGATTTTTCTTTTTGTCTTTTAAAAAATAGGAGGTACTCAACCAATCCATATTCTGTTTGATGTGTAACAACAATTCTTGAAACGTATCTTGGCGTTCGGTAGGTTTGTATGTGTATTTGTCTTCTGGCATTAATTCAGCAATTTGAACTAAATAATTTTTAGAGTTTTCCCATTTTTCTAAAAAGGCAGAAATAGGTGTGTCTTGAGCGCTAGCAAGAGTCGCTACGAAAAAAGCAAATAAGAAGAGATAGTTTTTCATGAGTTTTAATTTGTGTACAGTAAAATGTGTTTTATATCATTGTCGGAAAGCTGTGGAAAGGAATTCCCACCAAAAACAATATTAGATTCTTTAACAAGCGCCGCTTCTGCAAGCTTTTGCTCATTTACATACAAAAGATACAAAAGTGTTGCTCTTGCAGCAATGATAAAAGTAAATAGGCAAACAGCTACTTCCATTGTTGTGTATTAAGACAATAGTTTTATAACATCCTTGGCAAAATAACTGGCAATCATATCTGCACCAGCGCGTTTAAAAGCCATAATGGATTCCAGCATTACCTGATCGTGATTGAGCCAACCATTGGCTGCTGCTGCTTTCAACATCGCATATTCACCGCTTACCTGATACACAGCAACAGGCACATCAAATTCATTTTTGACTTCTCTAACAATATCCAAATACGGCATGCCTGGTTTTACCATCACAATATCGGCGCCTTCGTCAATGTCCATTTCTGTTTCGCGCAATGCTTCAAAATGATTGGCAGGATCCATTTGATAGGTTTTTTTATCACCAAATCCTGGCGCAGAATCCAACGCATCGCGGAATGGACCGTAAAAAGCAGAAGCATATTTAGCACTGTAACTCATAATACCAACATCGGTAAAGTTTTCGTCTTCCAAAGCTTCGCGAATGCTCAAAATACGTCCGTCCATCATATCGCTTGGTGCTACAAAATCGGCACCTGCTTCCGCATGAGAAATGCTCATTTCAGCCAATACTTCTACAGTATCATCATTGACAATTTTTCCATCTGCTACAATTCCATCATGTCCATACGAAGAATATGGATCTAAGGCAACATCGGTCATGACAATCATATCTGGACAAGTATTTTTAATGACTTTGATAGCGCGTTGCATCAAACCTTCCGGATTTAGCGCTTCTGTACCTTTATTATCTTTTAAATCGTCTGGTACTTTTACAAATAACAACACAGATCGCAATCCTAAACTCCAAAGTAATTTCAATTCAGCGACTAGCGTATCCAAACTGTGGCGGTAATAATTGGGCATGGATGGAATTTC
>JBCCLS010000762.1:0-1842 GCA_039026835.1 Bacteroidota bacterium
AAGAAGGAGACATACAGGAACAAATATTTTCTTTTACAAAAGAGGACTTTGAAGATTATCCTGTCTCTAAAGATTTATTTTCAACTAAAATTGACTCTAATAGACCTGATATTATAAAGCAGTTTTATTATCCTGAGATGCATACGTTGTTTTAAAATTTTCATTTACTACAATTAATTCTTTTTAATTATAGTAAATGAAAAACGTTGAGTTTAGACTCAAAAAAATGAAGTTTTATTCTTAAATTAGCCTCATCATAAACCTGAGAACTGAATACAAAAGTGAATACAGAACTCCCCAAAATCACTTTTCAGAATCCTATAAGTATTTGATTTTCAACATTACTAAATTATTATTGCGAGTCTGGAGACTCGCAATAGCGAAACTTGAATAAACTTTTGAAATTCTAAGTCTTAATTTTTAAAGAATGAATCTACGAATTCATATTTGTTGAAGACCTGTAAATCTTCGATGCCTTCGCCTACTCCAATATATTTTACAGGAATTTGAAATTGATCTGAAATGCCGATCACAACGCCACCTTTTGCAGTTCCATCGAGTTTCGTGACGGCTAATGTAGTTACTTCTGTTGCCGCTGTGAATTGCTTGGCTTGCTCAAATGCATTTTGTCCTGTAGAACCATCAAGTACTAATAATACGTCGTGTGGAGCATCGCCCACTACTTTTTGCATTACTTTTTTGACTTTGGTCAATTCCTTCATTAAGTTTACCTTGTTGTGTAATCGTCCTGCCGTATCAATAATGATCACATCTGCTTCTTGCGCTACACCTGATTTTAAAGTGTCAAATGCTACAGAAGCAGGATCGCTTCCCATACTTTGCTTTACAATCGGTACGCCAACTCTATCAGCCCAAACCTGCAATTGATCAATCGCAGCTGCCCTAAAGGTATCTGCAGCTCCTAAAACTACTTTTAAGCCCTGTTTATTGAATTGATGTGCCAGTTTTCCGATGGTGGTAGTTTTTCCAACACCATTCACACCAACTACCATCATCACGTATGGCTTTTTATCGGTTGGAATAGTATATTCTGTTTCTTCTCCTGAATTCGTCTCAGACAACAATCCTGCAATTTCTTCGCGAAGAATTTTATTCAATTCATCAGTTCCTAAGTATTTATCTTTTGCCACTCTGGCTTCAATACGATCAATAATCTTTAATGTGGTATCCACGCCAACATCACTGCTGACCAATACTTCTTCCAAATTATCTAACACTTCATCATCTACTTTGCTTTTTCCAGCAACAGCTTTGGTCAATTTAGAGAAGAAACTTGATTTGGATTTTTCCAAACCTTTATCGAGGGTTTCCTTCTTTTCAGATGAAAATATTCTTTTAAAAAAACTCATAATATATGGTACTATTTTTAATTCTATACGCAATCTAATGGATTGCAAAACCGCAAAACAAGATACTCAAAATTCGTGTATGTATTGCAATGCAATGGTTACGATACTGTTGTCAATTATCTTGCCCAACTTACAAACCTGTAAAACTGTCAGTTTGTAAAATATATTACTTTCAAACAAGTTATAAAACAGTTGTTCAGGTAGCGTACAGCAAAATATGCAAACAAAAAAGCTACTCTCTTTCGAAAGTAGCTTTTGTATGTGTATAGTAATGTATACTTATTTTTTTAACCAATCGTTTACCTTATCTGGAGACATGATTGACTCAACAAATGTATAAGCTCCTGTTTTTGGAGACTTCACCATTTTGATAGCTTTTGTTAATCTTTTTGATCCTGTTTG
The DNA here is from genome assembly GCA_039026835.1 of Bacteroidota bacterium. Lineage (GTDB taxonomy): Bacteria > Bacteroidota > Bacteroidia > Flavobacteriales > Flavobacteriaceae > Kordia. Next base: position 1,773 of record JBCCLS010000762.1, read on the forward strand.
TAAGGATGCTACTGCTTTCTTTGCCATGACTTATTATTTTATTTCTTTGTGAATAGTCATTCTCTTCAAG
>JBCCLS010000763.1:0-1841 GCA_039026835.1 Bacteroidota bacterium
AACTTGTCCCGTAAAGAAATAGGAAGCAAACGCAATAAACAATGCGATTGCAAACAACATGAGTAAACTTCCCAATATAATTTGATGCTGTCGGGTAAAACTAAAAAAACTCCTAGAGTCTCAAAATTCAAAAAACCTGATTTTACTTTTACCCGACAGCATCAAATTATATTGGGAAGTTTACTCATGTTGTTTGCAATCGCATTGTTTATTGCGTTTGCTTCCTATTTCTTTACGGGACAAGTTGACCAAAGTACACTAAGTAATACCGACGGCACGGCAGCTCCGCAAAACTGGATGCAAAAGTTTGGTGCAAAAATTAGTTATTTCTTTATTTATGAAGGATTCGGAATTGCTTCGTTTATTTTTGCAAGTTTGTTATTGGTCACAGGATTGTATTTGTTAATGGACATCAAAAAGAAGTTGTTTAACAAATGGTTTTGGGGAAGCATTATTGTCATTTGGTTGTCGATCTTTTTAGGATTTTTCTTTGAATCAGCGCCGATCTTAGGTGGCACTATTGGTTTTGAAATCAATTCGTATTTGCAAGTGTATATTGGAAAAATTGGTGTGGGATTGGTCTTGGTTTTTGGTGCGATCATTTACGCAGTATTACGCTTAAAGCTTACGCCAGAACACATCACAGAATATGTAAACAAACGAAAAACAGATTTAAAAGAAGATTTTAGCACCGAAGAAACAACTCCAACTACTACCGAGGAGAGCAGTGAAACTGCTGCAAAAGCAACAGATACAGTAGTTAATAAAGAAGATACTGTTTCCGCTGAAGAGACAAAAAAGGAAGAAAAATCAGAGTTTGAATTATCGGTTGAAAATTTACAACCTACTATTAAAAATTACTCCGTAACCGAGCCAATAGCCAAAAAGAAAGAACCTGAACTACAAGATACGTCTTTTGAAGTGGAAATCGCCAAGGAAGAAGAAACCGAAATTCAAGTGGAAGAAATTGTAGAAGAAAAAACGGTTGCCGAAAATCTGTCTGACAAATTGGTGAAAGAACACGGAGAATTTGATCCAAGACTCGAATTGGGCAATTTTCGCTTTCCAACAATTGAATTATTGAAAGATTACACCAACGGAAGTTCAATTACCATCAATCAAGAAGTACTTGAAGAATATTAAAAACAAATTGTTACTACGCTTCTCTAATACAAAATAGAAATTTACATTATCAAAGCTACATTCTGAACTACCGTAACTTTATATGAAATTATCCCAGAAGCTGGTGTGCGTATCTCGAAAATTAAAAACTTAGAAGATGATATTGCACTTTCATTAGCTGCTTTGGGAATTCGTATCATTGCGCCAATGCCTGGAAAAGGAACCATCGGAATTGAAGTTCCGAACAAAAAACCTGCAATTGTTTCCATGCGCTCTGCCATTGCTTCCAAAAAGTTTCAAGAAGCAGAAATGCAATTGCCAATCGCTTTTGGTAAAACCATTAGCAATGAAACCTTGGTGGTCGATTTAGCGCGAATGCCACACTTATTAATGGCTGGAGCTACAGGACAAGGAAAATCGGTAGGATTGAATTGTATTTTGACTTCAATTCTTTACAAAAAGCATCCGGCTGAGGTAAAATTTGTGTTGGTAGACCCAAAAAAGGTAGAATTGACATTGTTCAACAAAATTGAACGTCACTATTTAGCGAAACTTCCAGACGCCGAAGAAGCCATCATCACAGACAATTCCAAAGTAATCAACACCTTGAATTCGCTGTGTATAGAAATGGACCAACGCTACGATTTGCTAAAAAATGCCTTGTGTCGAAATATTGTAGAATACAACGCCAAATTCAAAGCAAGGAAACTGAATCCGAA
>JBCCLS010000764.1:0-1841 GCA_039026835.1 Bacteroidota bacterium
GCATTGGCATTTTGAAAATTTTGTGCTGTTGAGGTTTTAAAAGTAAAAACACAAATCAGTACGAAATTTTCAAAATGCCAATGCGTATTTGTCTTTTATCGGGAAAGAAAATAAAAAGATCAGTCGCAGCATGTGGAAATATACCAAATCGGTTGCCCATAGCAAAAGTGCCAAACGAATTGAAGGCGATCGTAAACGCTTGGTCAAATCCTTGGAACGCGCCATGATTAAAATTAAGAAAGCCAAAGCGTTTGAAGGAGAAGATACGTACAAAGAAAAAGTGCTAGCCTACATGGACTTGCGCACCAAACTTTTGAAAAATGACTACGCCAAGATTGTAGATATGAAAGAAGTTGCCGAGCAATCGTATGACTTTATGGAAGCCTATATTTTGGCGCAAAAAAAGGTAGATGCACGCTTACAGGAAGCACAAGCCTCATATGAAGTTGCACTGAACGAATATGCGGCGCGCAATAAGATTCAATTGATTGAATCAGAGAATGATTTGAGCAAAAAGATGGAAATTTCGAACGAAGTGTTTGAACATCGCAACGAAGTTTATTTGATCTTTTTTAAAAGCAATCTTCAAGAAAGTTTTATGTTGGACGGAGTTTCTTCGGGCGATATTAGTGCTATTCAACAAAACATGAATGCCTTGCAAAGTTTTGCCAAAGAAGGTTTGCAAGCCTTGGATTCTGTGAGCACTTACAAAGAAGATGTTTCACTCATAAACGCTACTAAAAAAGCACTGGAATTTTATTTGAAAGAAACGCAAAACGAACTTCCAAAAATGCTAGAATTCTTCTTGATGAATGAAAAATTTACGGCAATTAAAGAAGCAATTGACAAGAAAAAACCAAAAGATCGTACCGAAAAAGAAATCGATCAATACAATAGCATGGTGAATCAGTATAATAAATCAGTCAATGATTTCAATGCCTTAAACAACGAACTGAATACCAAACGAACGCAAATTATTCAGCAATGGAATAAAGCATCGGCAAATTTTTTAAGCCGACATATTCCAAAAAATTAATACAAAAATTATATTTGTAGTCATTAAATAAAAGTACACATAATGGGAAGAGCATTTGAATTTAGAAAAGCACGAAAAATGAAACGTTGGTCAGCAATGGCAAAAACCTTTACTCGAATTGGAAAGGATATTGTCATGGCTGTGAAAGAAGGCGGACCGAGTCCCGAGACCAATTCCAGACTGCGTGCGGTGATTCAGAATGCAAAAGCTGCCAACATGCCCAAAGATAATATTGAGCGTGCTATTAAGAAAGCGTCGGATAAGAATACCGAAAACTACAAAGAAGTATTGTTTGAAGGCTACGGACCGCACGGAATTGCGATTTTGGTAGAAACTGCTACTGATAATAACAACCGAACGGTAGCAAATGTGCGTAGTTATTTTAACAAATGTGATGGAAACTTAGGCACACAAGGTTCAGTCGAATTTATGTTTGATCATACTTGTAATTTCCGAATTCCTTCGGAAGGACAAGATCCTGAGGAATTGGAATTAGAGTTTATTGATTTTGGTGTGGAAGAAGTATTTGTGGATGATGATGGTATTTTATTATATGCGCCTTTTGGTAGTTTTGGATCGATTCAAAAAGAATTGGAGACTCGGGAAATTGAAATTTTATCATCTGGTTTTGAGCGCATTCCACAGGCAACTAAATCCTTAAATGAAGAACAAACTGCTGATATTGAGAAACTTTTGGAGAAGCTTGAAGAAGATGACGACGTCCAAAATGTGTACCACACCATGGCAGAATAAGCGATTTTAAAATATACAGAAAGAGACTGTCTAAAAGTAAAGATTTCGTCAA
>JBCCLS010000765.1:0-1840 GCA_039026835.1 Bacteroidota bacterium
ATAATTCCCCAATGAATCTTTAGAAACGATCTAATCGCCAAAAATCAAATGGTTAAAACAGTTTAGAATATTTTATTGTATATAACATTCTCACAAACCAAATAATCTTCGAATCAATTTCAAAAAGAAATTTTGTTTTGTTTTTTGTGTTGTCCTAGATTTTTGAACATACATGTTTGTAACTACAGTATAATTGAATTGACAGTTTTTAAAATTGTAATGTTTCATTAGTATCGGTATGTATTAGGTTTTTATAGTGTTTGACAAATATAGCTAAGTATTTACAATTGATTTATAATTTATATTATGTTAAATAAAATATTTCAACAATCACACAACAAACATCAATATCCCCAAACGCCTTACTCCTTTACAGCCTTCAAATCTTTGCGATAATCTATTAAATCACTTTTTAGAGTTGATACCAATCCACCGTAACTGTTCATATATAAAAATCGTAACGAAGCAATTCTCGCTCTGTGTCGCTTGTCATTGAAAAAATAATACATACACTCGTCCTCACAATCCAAACTCGTAACAAAATCTACATACCAATCTTGTGTACGTTCAATTTCTTTCAAATTTTCTGTGATAGTTGTAAAAATCAATCGCTCTATGCTTTTCATTTCTTCTACGTAATCTTTATAATTCGAAGATAAATTCAATAATAGTTCCGATGCTTTCGATTGATTCAGTGCTGCATTGTCAATCATGGTAATTACTTGCGAATCGGCATCCAAAGTATTCAATTGAAACAATAACGAACCCAGCACTTCTCCCGAAATAGTTGGCTCACTTTTATTGAATTGCTGTAGATATCGCATATAATTCTTCTGCATCGTATCTAATTCTTTCTGATACGAGGAAATAAACGCAATCTCTTTATCCAATTGCTTAATAACATTCATGCGGAGTTCTGTATTGGCACTTTGTAACTTTCTATGCTGATTCCAGTTATTAATGCTCACAGCAATCAAAATTCCAATAACCACTAATACAATCTCACCAAAAGCGTACTTTAAATACTTTTTAAAATCACTTGTATTCACCAATGCAAAACGTTGTTTATTAAATAATTTCATCACAAAAAAATCTACTCCTAATATACTAAGATTCGAAATGATAAAAAATCCCAACACCCAAAACAAAAAATTAAAGTCTAGATACAACTTCTAAATACCAAAAACAACCTAAAGTCCAACACTAAAGACCCAACACTAAAGACCCAACACTTTTTTCAAAGAATACTCACAAACTCACCAACTAATACACTAACATTCCAAAGCGCATCCAACAGCAAAGCAATCCAGATTCTTGAATCAAAAAGCGACCAACATCGAAGACCCAAGACCTAAAAACCAAAAAAATAGCCGTACTTTTGCAAAATGATTTCAAAAAAGCAATCGCAAACAGAATTTATCCTACTCATGGCATCTTTAATGTCCATTGTAGCGCTTTCTATTGATGCGATTTTACCAGCGTTGGAAGCCATCGGAATCACGATTGGAACTACGCAATCCACTGATAATCAAACACTAATTACCATGATTTTCTTAGGATTAGGATTTGGACAGTTGATTTTTGGTCCATTGTCTGACAGTGTCGGTCGAAAACCAATCATTTATACAGGATTCATCCTCTTTGTCTTGGCAAGTTTTATCTGTGTCACCGCAAAAAGTCTAGAAATTATGATTCTTGGACGCATTCTGCAAGGTATCGGACTCTCCGCACCTAGGACCATAAGTATTGCAATGGTTCGCGATAGTTTTAGTGGCGATTACATGGCAAAAATAATGTCATTCATCGTGGCAATTTTTATCCTAGTTCCGGTAGTTGCACC
>JBCCLS010000766.1:0-1837 GCA_039026835.1 Bacteroidota bacterium
CAATTTGGCTTCATCAAAACCTGTAAGCCAAGTAATCACTTGATGTAGTTCTTCTTTGGTTCTCCCTTTTTTCTCCACTTTGGTGACATAATGTGGATATACAGAACTAAATTTCAATTTAGCGACTCTTTCGTTGTGTTCAGGGGTTACTTTCATGTAAATATTTGTTTTTAGGTGAATCGTTTATTTTCTGTCTTTGGTGCGAATGACGAATTTATGTCCAGACCAAATTTCATTAACCGCACACACTTTTACATCCACGAGTCCAGCGTTGAGTCCAATTTCGCGGACACTATTTCCAGTAAGATCAGTTTTTATTTTTGAAGCTTTTTTGGGCCACGAAATCCAGATCATACCATTTTGGGTAATTTCTTCTTTTAAATGGATAATATCTGTGCGTAGTTGCGCAGCACTTTTTGTGAAATAATGGATAAAATCTTTTTTGGTAGTGGTGTCCGAAACGTTTTTAATATCTAAAGGCAATGTGGTAAACAGCTCAAAATAATCTTCAGGCGCATTGACAACTTTAATGGTAAATCCAGATTTGATTCCCAGTTTTTTAGCCAAAGGTGTTCCTGAATATCCAGCAGCGGGCATGGTGTGGTGGTTGTTGTTAATTAGTGATAATTAAAACTACAATAATATTTTACAATTGCAAAACGGGTTTTGGGAGTGGTTTTTTTGTTTTCTAAAAACTGAAAACCAACTTACCGCTTCCATACTTTTGGATAGGTGATGATAAACTTTGTGCCTAATTTTCCATTGGATTCTACGCGAATGCTGCCACGATGCTTTTCTAGGATTTTTTTCACAATAGACAATCCCAAACCTGTACTTTCATACATGGCCTTTTCTCCTAGTGTCTGAAAAACTTCAAATATTTTTTGGTGATACTTTGGTGCAATTCCCGGACCGTTGTCTGCAAATGTGATTTCGTAATTTTCTGGAGTTTCTTCACTCCAAATTGTAATTTCACACACATGCTTATCATTGTATTTTACTGCATTGCTAATTAAATTCGCGATGACTTGCGACAGTTGTATTTTATCGCCTGTCAATGTTGGCAAGGTTCCTTTTTTGATAAATTTCACCTTAGTTTCATCAGGGTAATTTCGTGCTTCGCCACGTAGCATTTTATTAAAATCAACTGCTTCGGGCATAATTTTACCAATCTTTGAATAATGCAGAATCCCGTCAATCAAACTTTCGAGTCGCTTCACGCGTCCTTGCATTTTATCTAAATGATCGTATATATCGTCAGTTTCGCCCGCTTCCAAATCTTCCTTAATAAAATCTGCCAAGCTAGAAATACCGCGAATCGGCGTTTTTAAATCATGTGAAGTAATGTAGGCAAATTGTTCTAATTCTTTATTCTTTAATTCGGTATCGTCTAAATTCTGATTGAGTTCTTTCAATTTCTTAAAACTATCCAATCCAGTTCGTACCACTAAAAACACAAAGAGCGATCCCATAAAAAAGATCACACCTGAAAGGAATGCTAACAATGCTGTCTGACCTAAAATTACAACAGTGGCAACTGCCAAATATCCCACCAAAAAGACCAGCATTAACACGCGCAACTTTTTCCAATTTCCTTGCAAATTACTATTGGGAAGTGTGTCAAATATTTTTTTGGTATATCTGGCACTTAACAACATAATAAACGCGCCAAGTATGATAAGTGCGGCAATAATATAATCGGAAAAGTGCATGTTGGAGGTGTACGAAGTTTTAAAGTTTGAATTTATTTTACGTGCAAAATTATGTTCTGTGGCATGTTGAAAGTAAATGTAGTGTAAACCTGCTACATATACAATGTTACTGTCATGAATGCTAC
>JBCCLS010000767.1:0-1833 GCA_039026835.1 Bacteroidota bacterium
CAATTGTCCATCCCGCTTTGATTCTATTTTGAGCGAATAAACCTCCGAACCATGCACCTAACATAGCACCGACATACGGAACCCAACCGTAAATACCAATGGCTTTGACGTCCATTCCGTAGACTTCGTTGAGATAAATTGGAATCCAAAAGACAAATAACCACCAAATTGGATCAATAGCTGCCGAAGCGATAATGACGCCCCAACTTTGCTTGTGTGAAAGCAATTCGCCTGTATCTGGATTGTAGGTTGCTTCAATTTCCTGTTCATCATCCTGAACTTTTTGTCCTGATAAGATATACTCGCGTTCTTCGTCTGTAATCCACGGATGTTTTTTGGGTGGCGCTTTTACCAAAACCAACCAAGGAATTAACCATAACAATCCGGTAACTCCCACCAAAATAAAGATGACTTTCCAACTAAAATAGATAGATAAGAATGCAATCAGTGGAATAGAGATGATTCCGCCAATAGCGGCACCTGAATTGAAAATTCCTTGCGCAAAAGCACGTTCTTTTATGGGAAACCATTCTGCATTTCCTTTGGTGGCTCCAGGCCAGTTTCCTGCTTCTGATACACCTAAAATGGCTCTAAAAACAGCAAACAATCCAAATGAATTTGCCAACGCATGTAGGGCAGTAGCGATCGACCAAACTCCAATGGACAACACAAACCCTAAGCGTGTGCCAATCCAATCGAATATTTTTCCAAAAATAGCTTGTCCAAAAGCATAGGCAAACACAAAAATTACCGAAATCCAAGAATAGATTTCTTTTCGTTCTGTACTGGATTTGTCAGGGTAGAGTTCTTCGGCAATTTCTGGCCAAAGCACATTGAGTGATTGTCTGTCTATATAATTGATAACAGTGGCTAAGGCAATTAATCCTACAACCCACCATCGTAAGTTTTTTAGTTTCATTTTGGTATGTATAGTCCAAGCAAACTCCTGTATTGATTAGGATTTGCCTGTTGATTTGTAACGCAGCGCGCTTTTATATTTTTGTGTAATTGTATGGTGGAGAAAGTGCTATTACCTTTCTATGCATAAAATTACATTCCCTCCTTTATGTTGTATCTGTGTTGAAATCGTGCATTTTCCTCACAGATGTTATTTTGTATTAAATGTTATAACAATATTGATATAACATTTTAAAGTGTTCTTTCATTTTTTGCTTTGCCAATTGTGGATTTTGTTCCTTAATTGCTTCATAAATTTCGGTATGTTCCTGAATTCCCAATTGTGCTTGGTTGTCATCGCAGACATGGTATTTTTTAAAATTCGTGATGATTTCTGGTGTAATGATCAACATAAACGTATTCATTGTACTGTTGCCACAGGCTTTTGCAATGGCTAAATGAAATAGTAAATCTTCCTGAACGGCATCCTCACCATTGAGTACTTTTTTTGTAAAAGCATCCAATGCTTGTTTCATTGTTAGCAAATCTTCATCTGTTCGGCGTAAGGCAGCCAAACGGACTGTTTTTAGCTCCAGCAAAATTCGGGTTTCTACCAAGGACTTGAAATCAGGTTCTTCCAAACGTAAAATATCTTCAATCATTCCATTCATGGCAATGACGCCAATATTTGCGACAAAAGTACCACTTTGCGGAATGGATTTAAGTAAACCATAAAATTCAAGTTTTTGAATGGCTTCTCGGATATTACTGCGGGAAACTCCAAACTTTTCCGATAACATTCGCTCCGATGGAAGCTTGTCGCCAGGCTCTAAATTTTTGAAATTGATCAAGTCTCGCATCTTTGAAATGATCGTATTTTGTAGGTCTAGGCTTTCTGTTTTTGTCACTATATCTTTAGTGGGAGCCGAAAAGCTC
>JBCCLS010000768.1:0-1828 GCA_039026835.1 Bacteroidota bacterium
AAAAAAAAGTATAAAATATTTTTTTAAATAATCCTGGTAACGCTTTGCTTTTGCTTGCAAATTAGTGGTAACTTTTCAGGTAACGCGTTCTAAATGGTGTGGTTACGCGTTTCCACAAATTAGGAGTCCTCTAAGTACGGACAAAAAAGTGTTTTGAGAGAAAATAATACTAAATACCCAAAATAAAAAATCGAGGAAAGATTAAAGTACAGTTGCTGAGGAAAGTTTTGTCAGTCTTTGTGGTTGTCTCGCATTATTCAAAGTATATTTCCGCAAAATCATCCCAACTCAAAATGACTTAGCTCAACTGAACAGACGTTAAAAACTTTCTTCAGCTAAAGTTTATATGACCAATATGTACTAATATTTTATTCTCAAACCTCTTTTTTTGATAATGCTTTTCATGCGTTTGTCCATTGAACCAATAGTTTTATTTATGTAGCAAATTGTGGTTGACAACAACATGTTCTTTGCACGCAAGGAATACTCATCAAATGTTTCTTTCCGGATTTCCTCATCAACAGCTTGTTGTCGTAGTCTCTCCTTTGTATAGTTGAATACATTTTCGATGGGGTTCATATCAGGACTTCTTGCTGGAATGGAGAATTTTCTTGCTCCAATTTGTTCAAGTGCCTCTTTTGATTTCTTGCTGTTTTGACTTGGATCACCATCTTGAAGGAAGACTTTTCCACGTGGATTAGCACTATTTTCAAAAGCTTGCGGAAACTGTTCTAGTATGAAATTTGAAAACATCTCCCCATTAAGTTTTCCAGTGTATTGCTCTGCCATAATGACACCCTTGTCATATGCGATAGCCACCATAAAGTGTGCAACTCGTCCTCCTGAACCAACATGACTGCCTTTTGCTGTACAGTGCTGCGACAACCCCTCATTTCTCTTCCGCCAAGCCATCGTTTTGCTTGATATGGCTTCTTCAAATGGGTTATATTTGTGTTGAAATCCAACTCCATCTAGATAAAAAGCAATGCCTTTTGTCCATATCTCCTCGTCAAGTATCCTTTTCACTCTCCTGGCAAACTGAAGGCGCTTCTTCAAATCTCCTGGTTTCAACAGTCCTTTTTTCCTTGAATGAAGAAAACTGTACCCCATTGAATGTAAAGCTCTTCTTACAGTCTCGTCCGAAACATCAGTCCTGATCCCTGCAGCAGTTCTTAAAGTTTTTATTGCAAAATAACCTATCGTTTCTCTCAATACTTTAATTTGGCGATCCAATGAACGTAAATCTCTGGGTGTAAGTTTTGGAGGTCTCCCTGCTTTCGGGTTTTTTATTCTACAGTCTCGTTTTTCTCCAATCGGCTTCTTTGCATGTCGATAGATACTAGCTTTTGAATATTGCGGGTACTTTTTCAAAAGATCTTCCCCTTTCAATCCAAGGTCGTGATACAGATATCTGATATGCACAGATACTTCAACAGGAATGGCTTTATTCTTCGGATTTGTTTTTTTACATTTCATATTTCAATTCATATTAATCTATAGCTATTATCTATAAAAAGTAAATAAAGTATTGTTTTGCTTGTTATCATTTTGTTTATATTCATGTAAATATATAGACTCAAAACAATATTAAATGAGTTGTGAAATAGACACAGTATATTGTTGATAACAATCAGACTTAATCAGTTCATCATTTTGTTGACAACACTACACATTCAACGTCCTTTCCACAACCCCTCCATCCGTTCCATAATAAAGACTATTGGCATGGCCCGTACTAGCCTGTACACTGTCCGGGTATGTACGACGCGAATACTTTTCCTCGCGTACAAGGCCAGAATTTCTAAGTATCATTTTGTGTAACGTTCAG
>JBCCLS010000769.1:0-1827 GCA_039026835.1 Bacteroidota bacterium
GTTCGATGGTCCTCCCGCTCGAGCTTGGCAGGTTGTCAATGTTCTTCAGAAAGCCAGTGAGTTCGACATCCAGGGTCTTGCTCAATTATTTCTGTTTCAGATTTACAACTTTCACTACAAAAAAACTAAAATGAACAAACAGTATTTCGATACCAACAAAGAAACCTGGAATAAAAAGGTAGCAATTCATGCCAAAAGTGACATGTATGACATGGAGGGATTTAAAAAAGGAAAATCGTCTCTCATGAAATATGAACTCAATAGTTTGCCTGCTATTTCAGGAAAAAACCTGCTGCATTTACAATGTCATTTTGGACAAGACACGCTGAGTTTTGCTCGAATGGGCGCCAAATGTACAGGAATTGATTTGTCGGACGAAGCCATTGCCTTAGCAAAATCGTTGAACGAAGAACTGAATTTGGATGCCACTTTTCACTGTTGCAATGTATTTGATGTAAATGATCATGTGACGGATACTTTCGATATTGTGTTTACCAGTTATGGCGTGATTGGTTGGTTGCCCGATTTGACCAAATGGGCGGAAATTATTGCATCGCGCTTAAAAGTTGGTGGCACATTTTATATGGTTGAATTTCACCCAATTGTTTGGATGTTTGATTATTTGGAGCATCCACCAAAGCTACGATACGCATACAATCAGGAAGAAGTGATTTATGAAGAATACGAAGGCACATATGCGGAAGATGGGGAAACTAAAATGATCAGCAAAGAATACGGTTGGAATCACGGTTTGGGTGAAGTCATCACAGCGTTGATCAATGCAGGATTGACAATTGAATTATTCAAAGAACACGATGCGTCTCCGTACAATGTCTTATCGGATTTGGTAGAAAATGACGAAGGATTGTATGAAACAAAAGACAAACTCTATCCGCTGATTTACGAACTAAAAGCTACAAAAAAACCTCGCCAGTAGCGAGGTTTAAAATATATATTGTTTGAAAATTAAAACTTAGCAAAAAGCTTTTCCATTTTCTCTTTTTCTTCATTTGCCAACGCAGGATCTACCAAAATACGTCCGCTGTGCTCATCAGTAATGATTTTTTTACGGGATGCAATTTCTACCTGTACTTGTGGTGGAATTGTGAAGTATGAACCTCCAGAAGCGCCTCTTTCAATCTTTACCACTGCCAAACCGTTGCGTACATTTTTACGAATACGTTTGTAGGCTGCCAATAATCTGTCTTCGATTAATTTTTCAAACTCTTCTGATTTCTGTAACAAAAATTCTTCTTCTCTTTTTGTTTCTTCAAGAATGTCATTTAATTCAGCTTTCTTGTGCTTCAAGTGTGATTCTCTTTCGTCCAAACGCTCTTTGGTTTGTGCAATCACTGCTTTCTTTTGCTCAATTGACACTTTAAACTCTTTGATGTGCTTTTCAGCCAATTGCATTTCTAGCTCTTGGAATTCAACTTCTTTAGACAATGCGTTGTATTCTCTGTTATTGCGAACATTCTTTTGTTGTTCTGTATATTTCTTGATTAAGTTTTTAGCTTCCTCAATAATATTCTTTTTGGTTTTGATATCTTCATCCACTTGATCAAGATCTCCGTGAAACTTTTCAAGTCTCGTATTTAATCCAGCTACTTCGTCTTCTAAATCTTCTACTTCTAAAGGAAGCTCTCCGCGAACGTTTCTGATCTCGTCTACGCGAGAGTCAATTAGTTGTAAATCAAAAAGCGCGCGTAATTTTTCTTCGACCGTAACTTCTTTCTTCTTTGCCATATTTATGAATACTTGATTGGATTTGTATTTTCTGCTGATAAAATGATCGCAAAATTAGGAATTTTTTTCGTAAGATGCTCA
>JBCCLS010000770.1:0-1827 GCA_039026835.1 Bacteroidota bacterium
ATACGCTTGCCGCCAATGCAGCATCTGCTTTTCCATCTACAAAGGTATCTTGAAAGTGTTGCATATTTCCTGCACCGCCAGAAGCAATAATCGGAATGTTGACAATTGTTGAGAGTTTAGCTAAGGCTTCGTTGGCGAATCCGTTTTTTGTACCATCATTGTTCATGGAAGTGAATAAAATTTCGCCAGCACCACGTTCTGCTACTTCTTTTGCCCAATCAAATAATTTGATATCAGTTGGCACTTTTCCTCCTACCAAATGTACAAACCATTCACCTTCAATTTGTTTGGCGTCAATCGCAACGACAATGCACTGATTTCCGAATTTAGACGCCAATTCGTTGATCAATTCCGGACGTTTTACTGCTGCTGAATTGATAGAAACCTTGTCTGCTCCCGCCTGCAACAAGCGATCGACATCTTCTACAGAAGAAATTCCACCACCAACTGTAAATGGTATGTCAACCTGCGCAGCTACGTCTAATACTAGTTTTTGCAATGTTTTTCTGCGTTCTTCCGTGGCTGAGATGTCTAGGAATACCAATTCATCCGCACCTTTATCAGCATAGATTTTTGCTAATTCTACAGGATCACCTGCATCGCGAAGATTGACAAAATTGACACCTTTTACGGTACGTCCATTTTTGATATCTAAACACGGTATGATTCTTTTTGTAAGCATTTTTAATTTAATTTAAAGATTGAATGATTAAAATATTCAACGATTAAATGGTTTATAATAATTCTTCTAATTGTTTGAGTGTGATTTTGTTCTCGTAAATTGCTTTTCCGATAATGACACCTTCACAGCCTAATTGTTTGAGTTTTGGCAATTCATCAAAGGTTGAAATTCCACCGGAAGCAATTAGTTTTAAGTTATCACCACAACTTTTTAAAATCTTTTCGTATAAATCGAATGAAGGTCCTTGTAACATTCCATCTTTGGCAATGTCTGTACATATCACATATTCAATGCCTTTTTGCTGATATTTTTGAATAAACGGTATCAATTCTTCCATACTTTCTTCTTGCCAACCGCTAATCGCGATTTTTTCATTATTCGCATCAGCTCCTAAGATGATTTTATCACTTCCATAGGTTTCAATCCATTTGGTAAATATTTCAGGATTTTTCACGGCAATGCTTCCGCCTGTAATTTGTTTGGCACCACTTTCAAAGGCAATATGTAAGTCTTCATCTGACTTTAATCCACCACCAAAATCAATTTGCAGGTTGGTTTTAGACGCTATTTTCTCTAAAATTTTATAGTTGACAATATGTTTTGCCTTAGCCCCATCCAAATCAACTACATGCAAATACTGAATGCCAGCATCTTCAAACTGTTTTGCGACTTCTAACGGATTTTCATTGTATACTTTTTTCGTATCATAATCGCCTTTGGATAAACGGACACATTTTCCGTCGATGATGTCTATTGCTGGGATGATTCTCATTTTGTTAATATTGAGGTTTTAGTATTGAGTATTGAGATTTGTTCAAAGAACATGTGTTTTAATTATGATAAATGCTAATTTCTTAATACTCATGTCTCATTTCTTAATTTTATAATTTCAAAAAGTTCTCCAAGATCTTACTTCCAGCTTTGCTGCTTTTTTCTGGGTGAAATTGGACTCCGAAAAAGTTGTCTTTTTGTAATGCTGATGCGTACTGAATGTCGTATTCACTCTCGGCAATCATTTCGCTCGATTTTTTTGCGTAATAACTGTGAACGATGTACATATATTCGTTTTCACGAACATCTTCAAACGACGGACTTTTCAAATCTTGAATGGTATTACATCCAATTTGTGGCACTTTTACATTCGC
>JBCCLS010000771.1:0-1826 GCA_039026835.1 Bacteroidota bacterium
CAATTATTTAATGAAATTTCTTCTTTATATATTTCTATTACAGAAGATTCGATGAATTTTGACAAACTAAAAACATTTTTAGATACCGAATTTGAGCGCAAACAAATTGAAGTTCCCTATCGTTTGCAATTACAGATTCACAATAGAGTCGTTGACGGAATTGCCACAGATACACTTCCCGCGAATGCGTTGAAAACATTTGCAAAATCAGCATATCAAAAACCTGATGAAAAGTTAGAATTACAGTATGCAAATGTCACAATTCCGGTATTGAAAAAGAGCATGTTTGGTATTTTGATTTCCACATTACTTTCGTTAGCGATTATCAGTTCGTTGCTGTATTTATTGCGTGTCATTCGGCGTCAGAAGCAATTGGCAGAAATTAAAAACGATTTGATCAGCAATATAACACACGAATTTAAAACACCGATTACTACCATTTCTACAGCCTTAGAAGCCATTCAGCATTTTGGCGCGATAAAAGATCCTGAAAAAACACAGAAATATTTATCAATTTCCGACAAGCAATTGAAAAAGTTGCACTTAATGGTAGAAAAGTTGTTGGAAACCGCTACGCTCGACAGTGAAAAATTGTTATTGAAAAAAGAGCAAATTGATCTTGTGGATTTTGTACAAAAAATTACTGACAAGCAACGTACACTTTCCAGTGAAAAGACACTTTCTTTCCGAAGCAATATTGAGAGTTTGGCTATTGAAATTGATTCTTTTCATTTTGAAAATGCCATCACCAATTTGATTGATAATGCACTAAAATACGGCGGTGATACGATTGAAGTGAATGTAACGAAAGTATTGGAAACGATTGAAATTACGGTGTCTGACAACGGAAACTCCATTGATAAATCGCAAAGAGAAAAGATTTTTGATAAGTTTTATCGCATTCCCAAAGGAAACACGCACGATGTAAAAGGGTTTGGGATTGGATTGTATTACACCAAAAAGATTGTGGAAAAGCACAACGGAACTATTCAATTGGTGCCCAATACCAATCACACTATTTTTAAAATTACGCTGCTACCATGAAGAAAGACGCTATAAAATTATTGCTTGCAGAAGACGAACCTGCCTTAGGACAAATTGTAAAAGAGAGTTTGGAATCGCGCGATTTTGAAGTTTTTTTGTGTGAAAATGGTGAGGAAGCGTACAAAGTGTATCAAGAAGTACAACCCGAAATTTTAGTCTTGGATGTGATGATGCCCAAAAAAGATGGTTTTACACTGGCAAAAGAAATTCGACAGGAGAATCCAACAATTCCGATTATTTTTTTGACTGCAAAATCACAGGTAAAAGATGTCGTTGAAGGTTTTCAACACGGTGGAAACGATTATTTGAAGAAACCGTTTAGCATGGAAGAACTGATTGTGCGCATTCATGCATTGCTTGATCGAATTCACCTAAAAAAAGATCATACACACATTCCGATTGGCAGCTATGTTTTCAATCACACGCAGCAACAATTACATTGGAAAGACACTTCTGTACAGCTAACACATAGAGAATCTGCGTTGCTATTTCACTTATCTGAAAAGCGAAATGCCGTACTTGACCGCACATTTATTTTGAACAAACTTTGGGGCGATGATGATTTTTTCAACGCACGCAGCATGGACGTTTTTATTACCAAACTCAGAAAAAAACTGAAGAATGATCCTGAAATTCAGATTGTGAATGTTCGTGGGTTTGGGTATAAATTGATTTGTTAGATTCGCTTCGCTCAATTCAAGGATTCAAAAATTCAACGATTTAAGGTCTTTTCGATTTTAATTTGTAATAAATTAACGTAAGTTCGACATAAGAAATCACTA
>JBCCLS010000772.1:0-1824 GCA_039026835.1 Bacteroidota bacterium
ATACTGCAAAAGTGCTTCATGCTCAAAATAGCGATCAAATAACTACCGATTATTGTCATTATTACAGAGGAATTAGTTTTTTTAAAAAGAAGATGTATCAAGAAGCAGAAAGTGAGCTTTTACACACTTCAAAAAATCCTGAATTATCAGGTAAAGTCAATGCGCAACTCGGTTCTGTGGCATTAGAGCAATCTAATTTTACAAAAGCACTACGCTATTACACGAAAGCTGAAAAACAAGTAACAACTGATCTCGGCATCAATATATCTAATTTGAAACACAACATTGGTTTATGTTATTTACATCTAGAAAAATATCCTGAATCTGAAAACTATCTTACACAAAGTGTCTCGCTATTTGAAAAGAAAAAAGATACGCTAGAGCTTGTTGGTGCTTATGGAGATATTGCCACCTTATATTACGAACAATACAAAGACGATGTAGCCATTCCGTATTTTTTAAAAGCGTATCAACTTGCAAAAAGCATGAATGATTTTGAGTTAAAACAACTCACTTCAAAAAACATGGCAATTGTAGAAGAAAACCGCAAAGACTATCCAAAATCCATTCAATACTATAAAGAATACATGAAATGGTCAGACTCTGTAAACGATCAGCATAAGATTTACGCGGTGGCACAGGCAGAGAAAAAGATTGCAGTGGAGAAAAAAGACAAGGAAGTCGCGCTGTTAAAAGCAGATAATGACGTAAAAGCTGCGCAGCGCAACACTTATTTGTATTCAGCGCTTATCTTGTTAGTGATGTTTGGTGTGAGTTTTTACTTGTATCGTCAGAAAGTGCAACGAAATAAAATCATCAATGCACAAAAGGAAAATCTGGATGCGCTGAATGCTACCAAAGATAAATTATTTTCTATTGTGAGTCACGATTTGCGTTCCTCAGTAAATGCAATCAAAACCAGTAATAAAAAGTTGGTTACCACACTGGAAACAGAAGATTTGTCAGAAGTCAACACTTTATTACAAAGCAATAGTGCTATTGTAAATGGTACGTATAATTTGCTAGACAATCTCTTGAATTGGGCATTGTTGCAAACTCAACAAACACGATTTGAAATTACCAAATTGCGTTTGACATCTATCGTGGAACATGTTAGTTACAATTACAAAGCCTTGTTGGCAGACAAAGCGCTCACCTTTGAAAATACTGTTTCCAAAAAAGTAATTGTGTATGCAGATCAGGAATCTCTGAAGATTATTCTACGAAATCTGATTGACAATGCCATCAAGTTTAGCAATCCCGAGGGAAAAATTACAGTCTATGTAGCGCATAACGATGCAGATTTTTGCCAATTTATCATTGAAGACACTGGCTTTGGTATGAGCGAAACTACACGTTTGGAGCTCTTAAAAGACACTTCCCTACTTGCTAAAAAAGAACACGAAGATAGCATCGGAACTGGATTGGGCATGCAACTTTGCAAATCAATGATTGCAAAAAATCACGGAAAACTTTTCATAGAAAGTGAATTGGGAAAAGGAACAAAAATGATAGTTTCGTTGCCCAATACGTTGACTTCTTAGTACAACGATAGTACTATCTTTTTGTTCTTCATCTTGTATTTTACGGTCACTTTTTACAGGTTTTCATATTAAAAACTGCATCTTCTTTCGCGCCAAAATTCCATACCCATTTTTATACATCTTATTCCAAAAAAGAGACATCTCGTTCTTTTTCTCTTAGCAACAACTACTTTATTTTTTCTCTTTGTATAGAATTATTAAGCTAAAAAACTAATAATTCTATACAAAATTAAAGTAAAGGCTTTTCGGATACCGCCGTTACTTTAATTTTGTATAGAAT
>JBCCLS010000773.1:0-1824 GCA_039026835.1 Bacteroidota bacterium
AAAGGAATTTTTTCTATTGATCGTGCTACTGCTTTTCAAAAAAGGGCTAAACCTGAACTCTACTTTACAGGCATTCAAATCAATGAGAAAAATATGGAATTGGCAGGCGAATATGCGTTGCCACATTATCAAAATGCGATCAGAATTGGCTTCAACTCTAATGGTTTTCGTTCAAAGGAGCACATTCAATATTACAGTCGCTTAGTTGGTTTTAACGAAAATTGGATTCCTGTGGATGATGGAATTGATTTTGTGAAATACAATAGTTTGCCTGTCGGAAACTACACGTTTCAAGTAAAAGCAGTGTCAAAATCGCTCGCGGGCACTTCTGAAGTAAAGTCGATTGTCATTGCCATAGAAAGTCCATTTTGGAAGCAAATCTGGTTTGTTCTTGGAAACATTCTGGCCGTTTTGCTACTTGTAATTATTTACTATCGAAATGTCTTAAAAAAGCGCGATCATGAAAAAAATGAAGCGCTCAAAAAATTAGAGCAAGAGCGTGAACTTGTATTTTTAAAATTAGAAAACCTACGCTCACAGATGAATCCGCATTTTATTTTCAATGCACTCAATTCTATTCAAGAATACATTATTCTCAACAAGAAAAATTTGGCAAGTGATTATCTGGGGAAATTTGCCGATTTAATTCGTACCTATCTCAATCACAGTAGCAAAGGAGCAATTTCTTTGCAAGATGAAATAGATTGTTTAGAAATGTATTTAGAGTTAGAAAAACTGCGTTTTGAAGACAAATTAATATATGCCATTCAGGTAGATGAACAGTTAGATACGGAAACAATTTCGATTCCCACCATGTTGATTCAGCCATATGTAGAAAATGCACTAAAACACGGATTGCTTCACAAAAAGGATAATAGAAAATTATGTATTACGCTCGAAACGTCTTCGCAGCCTAACATCATTAGTTGTACGATAGAAGACAATGGAGTTGGGAGAGAAAAAGCATTGGTCATTCAGCAGAAAAAAGACAAAATGCACAAATCGTTTGGCACCAAAGCTACGCAAGATCGTTTAGACTTGCTCAATTATGGAAAGGAAAAACAAATTGGTGTGGTGATTGAAGATGTGTATCACGAAGCAACAGCAGCGCCCGAAGGAACCAAAGTGGTCATTTCAATTCCGATCACAAAATTAACCATACAAGCCTATAACCATGAAAGTAATCATCATTGACGACGAACGAAAAGCTCGGAACTTGTTACACATTTTAATTACTGAAAACTGCCCAAAAATCACCGAAATCTTTGAAGCAGAAGATTTGATATCGGGTGTCGCATTGATCAAACAAGAACAGCCACAAATTGTATTCTTGGATATTGAAATGCCTGAACACTCTGGTTTGGAAATCATGAATTTTTTAGAGAAAGATCAGTTTAACTTTGAAATCATCTTTACGACGGCGTATAGCGAATATGCAATCAAAGCATTTCAACTTTCCGCGATTGATTACCTGTTAAAACCTGTACGCGCAACGCAAATTCAAGAAGCGGTTGAAAAAGCACTCACGCACATTGGAAAATCGGAAATCAATATTAAGTTGGAAGAACTCAAAAAAAGTTTGGCGTCGTCTAATTTCAATAAAATTGGTTTGCCGTTTTCGGATGGTTTCAAATTTGTAGATTTCAACGATATCATTCTGTTAGAAGCAGACGGAATGTACACAAAAATTACCACAGTGAACGATTCAGAGATTTTAGTAAGCAAACCACTCAAACATTTTGTATTGCTCCTAGAGAAGATAAAAAGCTTTTACAAGCCGCATCGTTCGTATCTAATCAATCTAAAATACATCAAAGAATACAT
>JBCCLS010000774.1:0-1823 GCA_039026835.1 Bacteroidota bacterium
ACGCCTTTGTATTCGTGATTCATCAATATTTTAGTCGTATATGAGCTCACGATAGATGAAAACTATCAGGAAGTTACTGCGTTTACAAAAAATGCAACCATTGAAAAAAGTGCCAATACCAGTTTGGTTGCGTTTGATGACAACATATACCAAGCCAATAAAAATGGAATTTACAGGTATGACGCTGCTGCAGAAAATTTTCAGAAAGATTCCATTTTAAGTTCTATTTTCGAAAAAGATGCGTACACATCTGGAAAGTTAGTTGTGGACGATGTTGGCTATTTGTGGGCATTTACGCGAAATTACATCAATTACATTACCAAAGAAAAATTAAATGGTGATTTCAAAATTCAACGCGTTGCCATTCCACAATCCTTGCGAAACGAAATGAAAGGATATGAAAATATCTCACACATAAGTGGAAAAAAATACCTTTTAGGAACATCTAACGGATATCTTACAATTGATTTAGCAGGAATTCACAACAAAGAATACGAAATCAACATTAATAGCGTGACCAATCGGACACTCACAGGTGATTTGAATGCTATTCCATTACAAACAGAAGATGAACAAGAATTCAGTGCCACTGAAAACTATTTGGCATTCATGTATAGCATTCCAGCCTACAACAAATATGAAGTTGCTGAATATTCCTATCAATTAGAAGGTTTGTACAATGAATGGAGTAAGTGGAGTACACAATCGGCAGCATCTTTTGAAAACTTACCGCACGGCAGCTATGAATTCAAAGTAAGAGCTCGTATCAACAATCAAGTCACACCGAATATAGCCACATATCCATTTGTGATCAACCGTCCGTGGTATTTGTCTAACATTGCTTTTGCGGTGTATTTTATATTGGCGGTGTTAATCTTTACAGCAATCAATGGCTTTTACAAAAGCTATTACAAAAGACAACGTGAGCGCTTGCTTGAAAAGAAAACTCGTGAATTGGCTGTTAAAGAATTGGAAGCGCAGAAGGAAATCATTCAACTAAAAAACACACAATTAAAAAATGATATAGAGTCGAAAAATCGTGAACTGGCAATTGCCACAATGAACATGATTAAGAAAAATGAAACACTCAACAGTATCAAACAAGAACTGCAAAAACAAAAAACAGAAAAGCAAGACGTAAAACCTGTCATTCGCCTCATTGACAGAAACATCAACAATGCAGAAGATTGGAAATTCTTTGAGGAAGCCTTCAATCATGCAGATAAAGACTTCTTTAAAAAAGTAAAAGAATTACATCCGCAATTAACAGCTAACGATTTGCGTTTGTGTGCGTATTTGCGTTTAAATCTATCTTCTAAAGAAATCGCGCCACTACTCAACATCTCAGTGCGTAGTGTGGAAATTAAGCGTTATCGCTTGCGCAAAAAAATCAGCCTGGCACGCGAAATCAACTTAAACGATTACTTCCTAAACCTATAATCTGTATACGACATACAATGCTACAAATGAGTCAGGTGATTATTTGTGTGGTAATTTTGGGGACGACATAACATTAGTAAAAACATTTGAAAACTATGCTGAATATAGCTACCATTTAACAAAAGAATGATTAAAAAAAGCTACAACACAAAAGTGTTGTAGCTCGCTTTTAAAAATAACCAAATAATATATAACTATCCAGTAATCGTAGTTGAGCAGCTCAATTCTATTTTTTAGCTGCCACAACTTTGCATGCCAGAAGCATCTAGATTGCTGGCATTTCATTTACTTTTAAAATAGTTGTTTTATATATACCTAACTTTTTTGTTAAATTTTTACGATTTTTGTGTTTTAATAATGTGAAAGAAAAATACTCAAAAAAG
>JBCCLS010000775.1:0-1814 GCA_039026835.1 Bacteroidota bacterium
TACGATCGTATCATTGGAATTGGTTCTACTGACTCAACTGTTATAAAAAATTAAAAAACGTTGTTTTCCCTTAAAATTCGTTAAATTTTCAACTAGATTTTAAAATGTAACTATAAAATTCGTATTTTTGAGTATATCTCGATTTCAATATACTAACATTAAAAATAGTAGCAACGAACTAAAGATTTCAAATGATTCAACAAGTAACCAGAGGCATAAAAATTTCCGTAGAGACTAGTTTTGAAGGCACTTTCTTCAAAAACTACAAGATGCATTTTGCGTTTGGGTATCAAATCACAATTGAAAATCAGAGTAAGGATTCTGTTCAGTTAACTTCCAGACATTGGCAAATTTTTGACGCTTTAAATAATGTTGAAATTGTAGATGGCGAAGGCGTAATTGGCAAGAAGCCTGTTTTAAAACCAGGAGAATCTCACACGTATCAATCAGGATGTTTGTTAGCTTCACCTATTGGTGCCATGCGCGGACACTATAACATGGTAAACTTTACCACCACAAAGAAATTCAGAGTATTCATTCCTACATTCAAACTTAGCGCACCGTTTGCTTTGAACTAGATGCTGGGTTTTAGGCAATTTCAAAGTCTAACTTTTCTTCTTACATAAAAATCATTCCAGATAAAACATGAGTTTATCCAAAGTGAAGCGTATCTAAAGAGCTACTCAAAATCCAATACATTTTCTGCTTTTATCAAATAAGTAAGTGCTTCAATCTTTTTGTATATTTTGGTAAAGAAGATTCGTTGTTCTTTTTTTCCTGCTGTAGATAGCAATTTGGAGTTTCGCATTTGTCGCTGTAAATGTTCATCTACTTGCGTGAGCGTTTCTTTGTCGCTAGTTTTGTAATAAGACAGAATGGTATACGGAACAAATAATGTTTTTATAACTGGCGTTTTCACCAAAACTGTATTATTCATCAATAGCAATTCATTGTAATACAAACGATACTGTGGATCGTCAACGACTTTAGCCTCTATACTTTCTACCAACTTTCGCACATCATCACATAATTGCAGCGCCATGCTTTCTGAGAGCAACATAGATTTGTAATAGAAATGTATTTGCTTCAGCGTACTATTAATCGTAGTAATGTCCCAAATTTCCGAAACTTTCAAGTTTGCATACAACTCCCCTAAACTAGAAGCTGCCGCTACCAAAGAAACCGAAGGTGCAAAATTCTCAAAAGGCAATACTTTTTGATCTTCTCCTAGCAATTGCAACCACACATACATTTTAAATCGTGACAATACATTATTTGACGACGTGTAGAAGATTGGCAAATCTTTCGCTGAATAGATAATTTCTGAATCCTTCATCGCTAAGATTTGCTGTAAGTTGGCATGAGAAGCTTTAAAATATTGTTCTAATTTTTCTTGCGAATTGATAATTTGCGTCTTTTCGACTGCAACCACGTTTTGCAATCCAATCGCATACAATTGATCAATAGACATATTGAAATGACGTGATAATTTGACCGCGTCTTCTAATGATAACTTACTTTTTAAACTTGTGCGTCTGTGTGCGGCATCATAACTAATATCTAATACCTCAGCAACAGTATCAATCAAAGAAGTATTGGCTGGTAACGCGTCTTTGATATGTGAAAGAAAAAAAGCTTGCATGTTTTGTGATTTTCACAAAAATATATATTTTAAGTGAAGACACTTGTAGTAACTTGTAATAATTACAAGTGAACGTGTTGAAATTGTCTGTTTCTCCTTTTTTCTACGAATGCAAGAATTGTTTTTTGTTTTTCCAAACGTCAGTTCAAGTATTTTTATAGAGCGGAGCGAA
>JBCCLS010000776.1:0-1810 GCA_039026835.1 Bacteroidota bacterium
ATTTAATGTGAGTTCGATATAAAAACACAACAGTGGCTTTGTCTTTTCCGCAGTGTAGCATTGATTTTTCGTTAAAAATTTCTGAAGCCATGGAAGAAATTTAGAAAAATTGATGCAGTTTTGATTTTTCTTTTTTTGAGAAAAACCAAAACTGCATCAATTTTTCTAAATTTCTTCCATGGCTTCAGAAATTTTTAACGAAAAATCAATGCTACACTGCGGAAAAGACAAAGCCACTGTTGTGTTTTTATATCGAACTCACATTAAATTATGAATTCTGAATGCGCCATGGTGGATTTTTTCGATTGTTGCCTGCTTTGAACAAAATTAAATGATGTCCATCCAAATCGTTTAAATGTGCTTCACGCCATTTCCAAGACTTATTTTCAGGTACGCTTGTGAATTCAATGCCTTTTTCCTGTAATGTTTTTACAGTTTCGTCCAAATTTTCATTTTCAAAATAAAGCGTAATGTTATTATTTGCGGAAAGTGTTTCCACATGATGAATGGAAAAAGTGGTCTCGCCATCAGGACATTCAAAACGCACATATCTAGGAAGTGCGTCTACAATGAGACGCAATCCTAGTTTTTGATAAAATGCTGTTGCTTTTGCTACATCTGTGGAAGCAATGGTCACTTGATTTAAATTCATATTACAATCCTTTTTGAGTTCGTTTGTGTAGCCAAATTGCCAATACTATAGCAACGACTCCGTACATTCCTGTGAGCAACCAATTGATCTGATAGCCAAATGCATCTACTACAACTAATCCAATTTTTGGACTAAAAATATGTGCTATAGAAAATGCCATTGCATACAATGCCATATAACTTCCTTCAAATCCTTCTTTAGCTCTTTTGACAGCAAATGAATTTGTATATGGAAATCCGATCATCTCTCCTATGGTGACAATGACAATATTAAAAATTAATATTCCCATCCAGAAATTTTCATATAGTATAAAAAAACTAATGGTAAATAAGATTGATGCTACTAGGATAAACTTGGTATCCTTGATATTCTTTTTTTCTAGAAAATTAATCAGCGGCATTTCTACAACCACAATAATGGCCACATTGATAAACATAATTAAGCCAATCTTAAATTCATTTAAAAAGAAAATCTCTTTATAATACAACGGCATTGTTGTGAGATACTGAAAGAAGATCATTCCCATAAAGAAACAGATCACCACAAAAATCCAGTATGAGAAATCTTTATAAACTACGTTCTTTTCTTTGTTGACAACAGCTTTCACTTCTTCTGCTTTTTTATTGACGCGCTCTTTCACTAACAGACGAAAAATGATAATGGCAACGATACAGGTAATTCCATCAATCCAAAACAACAAATCGTATCCTTGTGTCCAAATAATCCATCCTGCCAAAGTAGGTCCAATTCCCATGCCTAAATTAATTGCCAAACGGATTAACGCTAGTGAACGTGTTTGATTTTCTGGTTTGCTATATGCTTTTAACGATACAAAAATAGCTGGACGAAACGTATCTGCAATGCTCATAAGGATTAGAATTCCAATACACAATCCCCAAAAAGATCGAATGTATTGAAGTCCGATAAACCCTAATCCCGTAAGGAATAAACTTGAAAGCATTACTTTATAAAAGCCTACTTTATCTACCAATCTTCCGCCAAGATAGGAGCCGAATACAGACCCAACTCCAAAAAAAGCTAAAATCCAGCTTGCATCATCTTTACTATAAAATAAGCTATCTGTTAGATATAATGGTAAAAACGGAATCACCATGGTTCCCGCTCTGTTTACCAAAGAAATTAAGGCTAAAAACCATA
>JBCCLS010000777.1:0-1805 GCA_039026835.1 Bacteroidota bacterium
AATAATAGTATGTATATTTGTCACATAAAAATGTAGTAGAAATGAATTTTAAAAAGCTTCTTGGCGGTATCAAAGCCTTTTTAGACCGATTTCCAATTGTCAAAGTATTCTTTAAACAAATTGGTCTCGCCGTACTTATTGTCATTGCATTGGTTTTTTTGACTACCAAATGGCTTGATTTTTCTACGAATCACGGCGAATTTAAAACGGTTCCAGATTTGGCAAAATTGTCTTTTGAAGATGCCAAAGTGAAACTAGAAGAAAATGATTTGAACTACATTTTACAGGATACCGTAAACTACAATCCTGATTTTCCTGCGTATTCTATCATCGAACAATATCCGTATGCAGGCGATAAAGTAAAAGAAGGACGTAAAATTTACCTAAAAATCAATCCGTCAAAGTACCGCGAGGTATCCATTCCATATGTAATTCAAATTACTCGCAGGACTGCAGAATCTACCCTAAAAGCTGTTGGGTTTGAGGTGGAAAAAGTAACATATAAAGACAATATTGGAAAAGATATGGTGTTGGAAATCAAATATAAAGGAAAAAAAGTAGCGCCAAATGATCGACTTCCAAAAATGTCTAAACTTGAATTGATTTTAGGAAACGGAAAGCGTCCAGGCGCCAATAATGACGAAAATGAAGAAGATGCAGGAGCATAATTTTCCACAACCACAAGAAGAATCCGACGATTTATACGAACATTATTCTTTTACTGCCGAAAAAGGGCAGCAACCGTTGCGTATAGATAAATATTTGATGAATTTTATTGAAAATGCGACTCGAAATAAAATTCAGCAAGCTGCCAAAGATGGCAATATTTATGTCAATGATAAACCTGTAAAATCGAATTATAAAGTCAAAGGAAACGATGTGATCAAAGTATTGTTTTCGTATCCGCCGTATGAGCATTTGTTGGTAGGCGAAAATATTCCGATTGATATAGTGTATGAAGATGACGATTTGTTAGTCGTAAACAAACCTGCAGGAATGGTCGTGCATCCGGGACATGGAAATTATTCGGGAACTTTGATCAATGCGTTGATTTATCATTTTGACAATCTTCCAAAAAACTCCAATGAACGCCCAGGATTGGTACACAGAATTGATAAAGATACCAGTGGCTTACTAGTTGTTGCCAAAACGGAAGAAGCCATGACGCATTTGTCAAAACAGTTTTTTGATAAGACTTCGGAGCGAATTTACTATGCTTTAGTTTGGGGAAATGTGGAAGAAGAGGAAGGCACTGTAGAAGGAAATATTGGTCGTCATCCCAAAAATAGATTGCAAAATACGGTGTATCAAGGTGACGATGCTGACAAAGGAAAACCTGCGGTGACGCATTACAAAGTCATAGAACGTTTTGGTTATGTAACATTGATTTCATGTCAGCTAGAAACCGGACGAACGCATCAAATTCGTGTACATATGAAACATATTGGACACACTTTATTCAACGACGAACGGTATGGCGGCGAACGTATTTTAAAAGGAACAACCTTTTCAAAATATAAGCAATTTGTAGATAATTGTTTTAAGATTTTACCACGACAAGCACTCCATGCAAAAACACTCGGATTTGTACATCCAACGACAGGCGAGAAGTTAAGTTTTAACTCGGAAGTGCCACAAGATATGACCGATTGCATTGAAAAATGGCGTAATTACGCCAAACATGTGGATTTTTAGGTGTTGGGTTTTGGGTCGCTTTGCTTTTGGGTCTTGGTAGAATTATTTTTTAATTTCAATGATAAAGACAAAGATTCGTCATTATTAGTGCAGCATGGTAATCTGTCAAA
>JBCCLS010000778.1:0-1801 GCA_039026835.1 Bacteroidota bacterium
AGTCAATCGAAGTAGTGCTGTGTCTTTTGTGAAATACAATCGCTTTTCGAACTTTATAGATAATGAACGATGCGACTCCAATTTCAATGACAGGCACAAACCACGTTTTAAATAGTTGCATGTAAGTTTGATTGGCTTCTGGTAACGTATACAGTCCAATGAGTAAACCGATGAGCATTACAGGCACTACAGTTGTCTTTGGAATGCTGGTTTTTCGAATCAAAAGAAAATATACAATAGGAATTGTGAGTAGTAAATCTGCAGAAACCGCCATTGAAAATGTCGCAGCATGTGCTGAGAAGTAAGTTGATTTAATAAAAAAATAGGTGGCGATAAAGAGCGCTACTGGAATTAAAAATTTAGCAAAACGTTGTTGAAAATAGAGTAGTGTTTGCATAGTCTAGTATATTGAGTTGGCTACGCCAATTGGACTGCTTTTCCAAGGATTTGTTACAGATTATTTACATTATTTTGCAAAAGAAAAAGGCAAACAGAAATGCTATCTATTTGCCTTGTATATGATTTTGTGTTTTTAATTTATAATCCGAAACTCGCTACTTCGGGCGCATCTACTTCATAGTCGTACGCTCGCCAGAAAAATGTAGCTTCTCCACCGTTGTAACGCCACACAACTTCTTTATCAGGCGTAACTTCCCAAATTCCGTAATCGCCTTCACAAATCAGTGTATTTCCATTATCTAAACGTTCGGCACCAGAGATTTTGCTAGAAAAGATAGCATCATTTTTGTAAAACCATACTACATTCGGTTCATTGTCTGTATTCGGCTCCAGCGAGAATGTACTTGGCATTTCAAATTCATAAACGGTAGAAACACCTTCCGCAAAACCATTTACGTATAACAACATATTGCCTTCTCCGGGCACGCCATTTTCTAAAAGATTTGGATAGTGATTGCGATCTCCGCGCACTTCTCCCATCATATTATCATACGCAAGCGGATTCCCAAAACGATAAATTAAATCGCCTCCTTTTCCGTAATTTCCGCCGGTATCTGTTGCTGCTTCTGCCGTAGTTGTACTGTGATCAATAACCCAAACTTCACTGAAAAAGTTGACACTTAAGTAAATGACATCTTTGTTAGCGTCATAATCAAAACCGTTGGCATGCATAATGTCTCCATTGGCAATTGGATTATAATTGATATTGATTTTATTTGGATTATCGGCTACGATACCATAGTTTGGCAAACTAGCATCATCATCTTGTACAATGTGATCAAAACTTCTCCATTGCCAAACAACAGTATTGGTATTTGGATCAATTTCCATTAGGGTTTCAGGATAAATATCACCTGGATTTGCAGAACCTTGAGCGGCTGCATCTACTTCAGGAATGCGTTCCCAAACGAGTAACAATACATTTCCATTCGGCAACATTTCTATATCGTGATGCAGTACAAAATCTTGGGAACTCAATGTATATTCACATTCAACCGTACCATTTATATTCATAATTCTGGCAATACCACCATACCCACCAAATTCAATTTGTGCATTCGGTGCTTTAAAGATCCCAAGTATTTTTCCGTTGGGTAATATTTCTAAATCATTTCCTAAAGGTTCATCAAAATTAAATTCATGAACTTTTTGTCCAGTTTTGTTCAACAAGAAAGCAAAATCTTTTCCTGCATTTACCACAAATGTCAAGTTGTTGTGTGCTTTATTTTCGTCGTATACTTCTACTTCTGGCGCAATTGTCACAGGCGCTGGATCCGGATTCGGAGTTGGCTCAGGTGTTGGGTCATCAGAGTCATCATCATAACAGCTTGCAAATGTGAAT
>JBCCLS010000779.1:0-1793 GCA_039026835.1 Bacteroidota bacterium
AACAGAATTACAGTAATTTGTGTTTTATTTCCTAAGTGAGTATAATTTTATTTGAATAAAACATATATCGAACTGATACTAATTTAGCAACCACAACCACCAAAAATATTAATATCAGTATTTACAGTACCGTCTTTGGAAGTCAAATGCATAGTTCCATAATATTGTGTTCCACCGCCATCATCTTGTCCATCTTTGGTCAATGAAAATTTTATATCGTATTGATCATTATAATACTGTAGAAAATGATCGCCAAGTTTATCATCTGTATTTTCTGGTTTTTTACTTTTGAGTGAAACGTACGCACCATCAATTTTAATGATAGCTGTAGCATTTGGCGCATCTTCATACGTTCCTAAAAACAGGAGCGTATCATAATCTTTGGGATGCGTACGGAATGAACAAACACAACCGTCTTTATAGGCATTTGGTACAGTTTTCATATCCGTGATGACTTCCATCGGTTTTGCAAAAGAAGTTTTCTTTGCGAGTGCCGCTTCTGCGGGAGAAAGTTCTTTTGGAGGTTCTTGCAATTCGGTTTCTGTCCACGTCCCGTTGACGAGTTGTGGACGCGCATTGAGTTGCATAAAGTGTTTGTTGAGTGTTTGTGAACGCGAATATTCTTTTTTGGTAGTATAATCTTTCACAGTTTCGGTGAGTTTCATAATTGGACTGGAATCGCCCATATCTACGGTAAATTTAAAGTTTCGTTCTTTTAGAAGTGTTCGATTTTTGTCCATCAGTTTAAAGGTAGTGTAATAACCATTTTCGCCAACTTCTGACTTTGTAATTTCTATAATTTCATTACCTTTTAAATAGCTGTACGTACTAGATTCTGAGTCGCCACCTCTAGTTTTGACAATTCCTAAATCGAGCCATGAAGAAACATCAAATGTTCCAAAATGCTGAAAGTCAAACT
This sequence comes from Bacteroidota bacterium, assembly GCA_039026835.1. Taxonomy (GTDB): domain Bacteria; phylum Bacteroidota; class Bacteroidia; order Flavobacteriales; family Flavobacteriaceae; genus Kordia. The sequence goes on from JBCCLS010000779.1 coordinate 920, forward strand.
GCATATTTGTGATGATTCCATTGCCTTTTTCTTGTCCTTTTTGTTGCACAGCGCCACCATATACCCAACCTTCCTTGTCGTCTTTTGTGGTAACTTTCATCCAATAATCGTCATATGCCACGCCACGCAGGACAATAATCTCCTTGGTGTCAGACTTTGTTCCGGTAAATTCCAATGCATCTTCAGGCATGTAAGTGCCAATTACAGTTCCTTTGGTAGTTGCTACATCACGAACATTGATATTGTCAACCCACGCGTAATACGTATTGTCTACTTTGGGAGTTTCGACAGTTTTTTCAGGTGTTTTGGTAGGCGTTTCAGTTGTTGTTTTTGATTTTTCTTTGGAATCGCTTCCGCAAGAAATCACTACTACAGTAATGCACAGCACAAACAACTTTGTACATAAAGAATATATTTTCATTTGATTGTTAGTTAGTTAAAATTGAGCTATAAGTTAAGAAATAATGTAATGTAAACTTACGATCACACAATTCACTTTTTCTTTTTGTTATGAACAGATATCCTCGTTTTTAATGATGAAGTAAACTATTCTGTATGAATTGTATGTGTAATTGTTTTCATATTTGTAGTAAAATAATCTGTTTTTGCTGTCTTTTCCCTTTTGAAAAGGGAAATATCCCTTTTTAGAAATATTGTTTTGCCTCTTTTTTACACTGTGACTCACAGCTAATTTTGCACCAAGTTTAGTACAGATGTATTTAGACACAATTGATGCAAACGTACACAAGTTATTTACAGGAGTATCATAAACATACATGTTTGTGAAAACATACTAAGGACTGTTTATGATTTTATGTACAAGGCATCCTGAAAAAACTAATTATCTAATAATAAATTGCATGAAACCAGAAAA
>JBCCLS010000780.1:0-1793 GCA_039026835.1 Bacteroidota bacterium
GGCATTTTTATTGAAATTTTGTATAAAAAATCAAAACATTTCATCGTAGCATTTATTTACAAGCCTCCTGAAACATCAAAACATTTGTCACGAAATTTCGATCAAATATTGTCAGAAAAACTTCAAACGATTACAAAGGAGAAAAAAGAGTGTGTTATCCTAGGGGACCTTAATGCTAACTACAATAAAATTGAACATCAAAAAGTAATTAAGAAACTTTTTATTGATAACGGCTTTGAACAATTGATTAAATCGTTCACGCGTATCACATCAAAATCTGAAACACTTATCGATGTTGTTCTTACCAATTCTCCAAATAATATTTCTCACACAGGAGTAATTACAGCAGGTTTGAGTGATCACAGTATAATAACTTGTACTCGTAAAATGAATAATATCAGATATCAAACGTCAACAATTACATTTCGTGACTTCTCAAAATACAACATTGACACTTTCAACAATGAACTACTCTCGTCAGATTGGGAGTCTGTCTACAATTCAAATTCATCTGAGCAAGCATACACGAACTTTACTTCGATTCTCTTAAACGTGCTTAACAGAAATGCGCCATTTGTCTCCAAACGTATCAAAGGCAAACCATCTCCTTGGCTTACAACCGAGACGAAGCAATCAATGAACGCCCGTGATAGTCTACTCCGAAAAGCCCAAAAATCAAAAAATGAAGCTGACTGGACTGTCTATCGCCGAGCGAGAAACTTTGTCACCAATCTTATCAACCGTGCGAAACGAACATTTTTTAAAGACAATCTAAAAGAATCAAAAAGCGACCCAAATAAATTTTGGAAACTTATCAAAAAAGTTTTCCCTGTTAAACAGACATCTAACATTTCTTCAAAGTCTTTTGACGTTGATGGTGAACAGATAACTGATAAAAAATCAATTGCCGATGGCTTCTGTAATTTTTTCACCAACGTTGCTTCAAAACTTAAATCTGCTGCTTTTCCGCTCAAAAATTTCGCTTGGAGTTTTCATCGTCCTAATAACTCTTCACATATCTTCGATTTTGAACCAGTCTCAGAAATTGAAGTTTTGAAATACCTGAGAAATTTAAAGCGGAAATGTGCTACTGGAATCGACAATATTCCCAGTTGTTTTTTAAAAGACGTTGCATTTGTCATCGCCAAACCGCTAACGCACATTGTCAACCTATCTCTGAAAAATGGCACTTTACCTAATGAACTTAAAAAAGCCCGTGTAAATCCTATCTACAAATCTGGCAGTCGTAAATCATTTGACAACTATCGTCCTATAAGTGTCCTGCCAATTCTCTCAAAGATTTTCGAAAAATGTGTCTACCGCCAACTTGTCAACCATCTCGAAAATAACAATCTCCTGTCGAACTTCCAGTTTGGTTTTCGTTCACGCCGATCAACTGAAATTGCTGCCACATTCTTTACCGATAACATCCGCTCCGCAATGGACGAGGGAAAGTATACTGGTGCAATCTACATCGACCTCAGTAAAGCATTTGACACGATAAGTCACTCCATACTTTTGAAAACGTTACATAATTATGGTATATCAGGAAGATCTAATGAATGGTTAGCCGACTATCTCTTCTCTCGTTCACAGCAGGTATCTTATCTTGGAATACTTTCTTCACCGCAATCAATCTTCTGTGGTGTACCCCAGGGATCCATTTTGGGTCCCTTACTATTCATTGTATATTTCAATGTTTTGGTGAAAAGAATTTGCTCATTTGTGCATCGGTGTATTCACAACAACAACGTATGCGATGTGTTTGAAAATTATTTCAAATTTAAAACTAC
>JBCCLS010000781.1:0-1793 GCA_039026835.1 Bacteroidota bacterium
AACTATATATAAAGTTTCTCGAAATGATGTAGAAGAAATTTTCAACAAAGTTCCCAAAACGGAACGCTTTATTCGCAAAAAATTACAACGCTCATTTGTGAGTTTTCAAAAACGAATTCTCGCCAATTTATCACAATCTGCCAAAGAGCGATATATCAACTTTACCCACGATTATCCCAACATTGAACAATATGTAAAAAATTATCATATAGCTTCGTATTTGGGCATTACTACAGAAAGTTTGAGCAGAATTCGCAAGGAAATCTCCTAAGTTGCTTTTTAACATACATCAATTTTTTTCTCAACTCAAAAAAGTACTTTTGCAGCAATTAAAATTCCCCTAAATGAAATACATAATGAGCGTGTTGGCGGTGATTGTGATTGTCTCCGCATGCACTTTTGTTGAAAAAAAACCTCAAAGAAAACAAATGAAAAAAGTATTATTTGTACTTACAAGTCACGACAAACTAGGAAATACTGGTGAAAAAACTGGTTTTTGGATTGAAGAATTCGCAGCACCGTATTATGCCTTGAAAGATGAAGGCGTCGAAATTACCTTGGCATCTCCAAAAGGTGGACAGCCACCAATTGATCCTAAAAGTAATGCAGAAGCCTTTCAAACACCTGCGACAAAACGGTTTAACACTGATGAAGCTACACAAACGCTTTTAGCCAATAGTGTACCACTAGCAACCGTAAAGGAAGCAGATTTTGATGCTATTTTTTATCCTGGTGGACATGGTCCGTTATGGGATTTGTCAGAAGAGCCTAATTCAATTAGATTGATTGAATCATTTTATAAAAATAACAAACCTGTTGCTGCAGTTTGTCATGCACCTGCGGTATTGAAGAATACGAAAAATGCAGATGGAAGTCCGTTGGTAAAAGGCAAAAAAGTAACAGGTTTTTCCAACACGGAAGAAGAGGCTGTACAATTAACAGCTATTGTTCCGTTTTTGGTTGAAGATATGTTAAAAGCAAATGGCGGCGAATATAGTAAAGCAGCTGATTGGAGCGCATATGCATTACAAGATGGACTTTTGATTACTGGACAAAATCCAGCATCATCCGAAAAAGTAGCCGAATTACTGTTAGAAGCGTTGAAATAATAAACCTCATCTTATAATATGTTTACAAGAAAAGGGGAACTTATGTACTGTAAGTTCCCTTTTGCTATTTTATAAAATACTATAGCTAAAGTTGTCAAACATTAATTCTTAACAGTTGCTTCCATTCTTTATAGACTTATCACACTTTATGTTTCAATTGGTATTGATTCAGAACTGTTAAACTTCTGTCTACAAGTCATTTTTTAATTCATTTCGTATTACACAAGCGGTAACTTTCTTATATTTAAGAATATAACCTACTGCGTATCTTATATATAAGAAACGTTTTTATGTATTTAAAAAATGTATAAGGAACCTACCAAAGAGAAAAAAACAGCTGCGACTACTAAAAAAGAAACCGCTACTTCCGAAGAATCGCTGCAACTAAAAGATGAAAGAACTGCTGCTACTACACAACGAAAAGTACAGCGCATGATGCGAAATTATATTCCTAAACATGTCATTCAACCAAAACTATATCCAGAAAAAGCAGTCCAAGATTCACAGCATCCTATTGAAAATGCAGCATTAACAACGCATTCAGTACAAAAAGATTTTTCGCCTAAAAAGGAAACACATACACAACTCAAATCTACTGACAATTCAAAAGATTCAGATGATAACTCAGTAATTCAACGTCAAATTATTCCCTATAATACCAATTACAAAGGGCCTTTAACAGCA
>JBCCLS010000782.1:0-1791 GCA_039026835.1 Bacteroidota bacterium
AACTTTCGGAAGCCTATGAATCTTTAGGTGATTTCGGAAAAGCGCACAAAGCCTTTGAAGATTATGTGGATTTGGTAAACGAACTCACGCTCCTCAATGAACAAGAAATCAACGAGGCGAGTCGACTGCGAAAAAACATTCAGGAGAAGCAAACACGTATCATGAGTTTGGAGGCAGATCGTGCGTTAGAGCGCGCGCGAATCGAAAGCTATTTACGCGAACAAGAATTGATTGAAAAAAGCAATTCAGTTCAAAAGTATACGATTTATTCGCTCATTGTTGGAATGAGCTTATTGGCGATAACGATATATCTGTTGTATCGAAATAGCAAACAGCAAAAACTTGCTAATAATTTGTTAGCACTGAAATCGCTTCGTACGCAAATGAATCCGCATTTTATTTTCAATGCGCTAAACTCAGTAAACAATTACATTGCACTCAATGACGAACGCAATGCCAATCGATATTTGTCTGAGTTTTCTACCTTAATGCGCGCCGTTTTGGAGAATTCTGATGAGGATTTTATTCCGCTTGCGAAAGAGCTAGAATTGCTTGATTTGTATGTGCGATTGGAGCATTTGCGTTTTCAGGATAAATTTGATTACGAGATCAATGTAGATGAAAAATTAAAAGTGACAGACTATCAAATTCCGCCAATGCTGTTGCAACCGTATATAGAAAATGCAATTTGGCACGGATTGCGCTACAAGGAAGCCAAAGGACTACTCAAAATTTCGATTACCTCTAAAAACGAGGAAATGATTGAAATTGTGATTGAAGATGACGGAATTGGTCGCCAACGTTCTATAGAACTGAAGACAAAAAACCAGTTGCGACAAAAATCGAAAGGCATGGGGAATATCAAAAAACGTATTGCCATTTTGAATGATATGTATAAAGATAGAGTAGATGTTTCTGTAGCTGATGTGTTTGAAGATGGACGCGGAACCAAAGTAATACTAACGCTTAAAAAAGACTAAATGCAATTACAAACCATTATTGTTGAAGACGAGGAAATTAGTAGAGAAATTCTAAAAAAGTACGTTGCCAAATATTGTCCGAATGTCAATGTGATTGGCGAAGCTTCTAATATTGATGATGCGCTAATTTTGATACGAAATAACGAATTGGGCTTGGTGTTTTTGGATGTAGAAATGCCTTTTGGAAATGCCTTTGATTTGCTCGAAAAAGTAGGCGATCGTTCGTTTGAAACCATTTTTGTTACTGCGTACGATCATTATGCGATTGAAGCGCTCAATAGTCACGCGTCGTATTACTTGCTCAAACCAATTTCTATAGACGAACTCATCAAAGCGGTAGATCATGTCATTTCTATCAAAAGCAAGGAAGAGCGATTGGCAGAAACGGTTTTGGCAACTACGATTGAAACAATTAATGGAAAAATTACCATTCCGCAGCAAGATGGTTTCGAAGTATTGAATGTGGCAGATATTATTTATTGCAAAGCCGACGATAACTACACTGAAATATACGTTAATGATTCAAAAATTGTAGTCAGTAAGACATTAAAATATTTTGAAGAAGCATTAAGTCAATATCCGTTTGCGCGTGTACACAAATCGTATTTAGTCAACGTAAACGCCGTTGTGAAATACAGAAAAGGAAAAGGTGGCAGCGTGGTACTGAACAACGGAAAAGAAGTCTTGGTTTCTTCTACTAAAAAAGCGAATTTGTTGTCGTATTTTAAGTAGTTCTTGGGTTTTGGATGTTAGGTTTTAGGTGATTTATCAAAGAAAATCTACAACTATGCTTAGAAACAGATTGCTTCAC
>JBCCLS010000783.1:0-1785 GCA_039026835.1 Bacteroidota bacterium
ATACCATGCTCAAATTCAGGAAATGTGTACAAACGCATACGAATCTGAATATGAACTCCTAAACTGGATATTTGAAGATGGAGAACTCGACTTTTTACCTAAAAATGTCATTGCAGAATTTTTAAAACATCGTTTTAATAAATCCCTTGAAAGCATAGGTATTGAAAAAGTTTTTGATATCGACAATGCATTAGTAGCAGAAACAGAATGGTTTGACGATGAAATTATCGGTACCAAACACGGAGACTTTTTTGTAAAGCGCTCCATCAATTACAGTAAAAGAACACAAAGTATCACCAGCGACGATCTTTTTTAAACTATGCAGAACGAAAAACTAACAAACCCGCAACAACAAACATCAGAATCCACAACAACAGATTCCCTAGTAGAAGCAAGAAAAAAAGCCTTATCCAAAGCAAACACTTCCAAAGAAAATTCATTTACGTGGCTCAATGAAAACAGTCGTAAATTCTTAGAAGCAGGTTACTTAACGCCTGGCGTTTCTCCAGAAGAACGAATTAGAGAAATTGCCGAAACCGCAGAAAATATTTTGCAAATTCCAGGATATGCAGACAAGTTTTACAACTACATGTCGGAAGGATTTTATTCCTTAGCATCGCCAGTTTGGTCTAACTTTGGAAAAGAACGCGGCTTGCCTGTCAGCTGTTTTGGATCGCACATAGATGATGATATCGGAAACATTTTATACACGCAATCTGAAGTAGGCATGATGTCCAAATTGGGCGGAGGAACTTCAGGTTATTTTGGAAAAATTCGTCATCGTGGCGCACCTATTAAGAATAACGGAGAGGCTTCGGGAGCTGTGCATATTATGCGACTTTTTGAATCTATGGTAGATGTTGTGAGTCAAGGTTCTGTGCGTCGTGGAAGATTTTCTCCATACTTACCAATTGAGCATCCAGACATTATGGAATTCTTGGAAATTGGTACTGAAGGAAATCCAATTCAAGAACTTACGCATGGTGTGACTGTTACCAATCAATGGATGCAGGAGATGATTGATGGTGATGTTGCCAAACGAACTATTTGGGCAAAAGTATTACAAAGTCGTGGAGAAATGGGTTATCCGTATGTTTTCTTCTCAGACAATGCCAATAACAACGCTGCAGATGTGTATAAGGATAAAAATCATCCGATTTATGCAAGTAATTTATGTACGGAAATCATGCTGCCGTCCAATGATGATTGGTCGTTTGTATGCGTATTGTCAAGTATCAATGTTTTGCATTACGATAAGTGGAAAAATACAGATGCCGTAGAAACAATGATCTATTTCTTGGATGCTGTGATTACAGAATTTGTAGACAAATTAGAAAGTTATAGAGACTCCGCTAATAGAGATGATCGTCAAACATTCCTATTCATGGAACGCGCTTACAATTTTGCCAAAGAAAATAGAGCATTAGGATTGGGCGTATTGGGTTGGCACTCGTTATTGCAGTCAAAAATGCTTGCTTTTGATAGTGAGGAAGCTTACAATCTGAATACTGAAATTTTCAAAGGCATTCAGGAACGTTCGTACAAAGCATCGGAAGAACTGGCTGCCAAATTTGGAGAACCAAAAGTATTGGAAGGATATGGCAGAAGAAATACAACGCTCAACGCCGTAGCGCCAACAACTTCATCAGCATTTATCTTAGGACAAGTTTCACAAGGAATTGAACCAATTTGGTCAAACATTTATGTAAAAGACATTGCGAAAATAAAAACGACCATCAAAAATCCATTCTTACAACAACTATTGATAGAAAAAGGAAAAGATAC
>JBCCLS010000784.1:0-1766 GCA_039026835.1 Bacteroidota bacterium
AAAATCCCTAAAATAAAAAGCTGCTCAATAGTAAATTGAGCAGCTTTCTGTATATATATTTTTGAGCTTATTTATCCATTCATGGAAAGTAAGAACTCTTCGTTGTTTCTGGTTTGTTTAATGCGTTGGTTAATGAATTCCATTGCTTCTACAGGATTCATGTCGGCTAAATACTTACGCATTACCCACATACGCTGAATCGTGCTTTCATCTAATAATAAATCATCTCTACGCGTGCTGGAAGAAGTAAGATCGATTGCAGGGAAAATTCGTCTGTTGGAAATCTTACGATCCAATTGCAATTCCATGTTACCAGTTCCTTTAAATTCTTCAAAGATTACTTCGTCCATTTTAGAACCTGTTTCTGTCAATGCAGTTGCAATGATCGATAACGATCCGCCACCTTCAATATTTCGAGCGGCTCCGAAGAAACGTTTTGGTTTGTGAAGTGCATTGGCATCGACACCACCACTCAATATTTTACCAGAAGCTGGTTGAACGGTGTTGTAAGCTCTTGCCAAACGTGTAATGGAATCCAATAGAATAACTACATCATGTCCACATTCTACCAAACGTTTTGCTTTTTCTAAAACGATATTCGCAACCTTCACATGGTCTGATGCTTCTTTGTCAAACGTAGAAGCGATCACTTCTCCTTTTACATTGCGTTGCATATCGGTAACTTCCTCAGGACGTTCGTCAATTAACAAAATAATTTGATATACTTCCGGGTGATTTGCTGCAATGGCATTTGCAACATCCTTGAGCAACATGGTTTTACCTGTTTTTGGTTGCGATACAATCATTCCTCTTTGTCCTTTTCCGATAGGAGAGAACAAGTCAATAATTCGTGTAGAAATCGTACTTTGGCGTTCCGCAACTCTAAATTTTTCATCAGGAAATAAAGGAGTTAAATGCTCAAATGCTACACGATCACGAACTACTTGCGGATCTAAACCATTTATTTTGCTCACCTTAATTAATGGGAAATATTTTTCACCTTCTTTTGGTGGACGTACAATTCCCAATACGGTATCTCCAGTTTTTAATCCGAATAAGCGAATTTGCGATTGTGATACATAAATATCATCTGGTGATGATAAATAGTTGTAATCGGACGATCGTAAGAAACCATATCCATCTTGCATAATGTCAAGGACACCTTCACTTTCAATAATCCCGTCAAACTCAAAATCTGGTTCACGGTAGCGATTGCGTTGATCTTTATTTCCGTTATTTTTATGAGAATGATCTTTCTTATTATGCTTATTATTTTGCTGAGAATGATCTTTTTTGTTGTTATTTTTATTGTTGTTTTGCTGTTTATTATTTTGTTGCTTATTGTTAGAATCATTATTGCTATCTGCAACGTCGTTTACAGCTTTGTTAGTATCTTCTCTCTTTGCTTGTGGTGGCGTATTTTTTTGATTCTTATCTGAAGTCTTGCGATTGTTGTTGGGTTTATTTTGTTTTGAAGCCTGTGTGTTAGATTTTTCAGAAGTAGGAGCTTGCTTTTTTTGCTGCGAAGAAGATTGATTGTCGTTTCTTTTGTTCGGTTCTCTCTTAATTCGTTTTCGCTTTGGTGCAGGCTCTTCTGATTTTGTTTCGGCTTTTGTGATCGGAGCAACAGACTCAGGATTACTAGCTTGTAAGTCTAAAATCTTATAAATTAAATCTAATTTCTTTAAAGTTCTATATTTGGGAACGGCAAGTGCTTTGGCTATCTCTTGTAATTCGGGTAGTTTTTTACTTTTTAATTCTGAAAT
>JBCCLS010000785.1:0-1756 GCA_039026835.1 Bacteroidota bacterium
ATTCAAAAGATCGTATCGTAACGATAATTCATTTGATGACATTCAATACAATTTTTTAAGTTAACATACGATCTTTTGAATTCTCAGATGAATCCACATTTCATCAATAATGCGATTCAAAGTATTTGTAACGCTATCACAAAAGGAAATGTAAATCAGTCGATTCACTGGCTCAACCGACTGTCACATTTGTACCGACTCGTTCAGAAGTCAACAAAACATAAGTTGATTGATCTGCAAGACGAGATTGAAATTTCAAGGCTTTATATTGAATTGCAACGCGATCTTTTTGAAAAAGGATTCACGTACACTATTGTGATTGATGAAGCGTTGAAAGATGAGTTGGAATTTACCAAAGTTCCACCATTGATCTTACAACCTTTAATCGAAAATGCAGTGGTGCATGGATTGAAAGGAATGAAACACAACGGACAAGGAGCCTTAGAAATTTCAATTAAGGTTGAAGAAGAAATGTTGTATGTATGTATCACTGATAATGGTGAAGGCATCACAAAAACGGAAAAAGAATTGAATGAAAGTTCAGGAATTTCGTTAGAAAATATCAACGAACGTTTAAAAATTATTAATGGTGCAGCTTGTAAAAAGAAGTTATTAGATGTTCGTACGTTGCGAAGTGAAGAAGGAGACATTTCAGGTACGCAGAGTTGTCTCAGAATTCCGTTGATTCAAATTTAACAAACATTACTCACTAAAAATCCAATACAGAATGTAAGTTTAAAAACCAGCAACATTCATATTGAGCATCAATTTGACTCTGTTGTAAATAGCAGGTAGCTTTTCTTGAAATTCTTCTGGTGTTTCAAAGAAATGTTCTACCAATACAGACAAAAACTCATATTGATTCTCAAACGCATAATCACGCAGATAATTTATTCTAATCAATCGTTTTTGTGCGTCTTTATCTATCAAAGAAGCAAGTAGCAATTTGTATTGTTTTAAGAACATACGAGCCGTAAAACTCTTTTCTGTTAAAAAACTAAAATGCACTGCGTGCGCCAATTCGTGAATTCCTAAATTTAAATTGTCGTCCTCTATTTTGATGCCTTCTTCAAAATCTTCCCAAGAAAAAACCAACGTTTTGTATTTTGGATTTGCTTCTCCTTTGTGAAATTGTTGTGTGATATTGGAAAAATAATGCTCAGGATACACTAAAATCGTTTCAAATCGCGACAATAAATACCGTCGAAATCCGAAAGTAATCATCACAGCAGTGGAAGCAATCAATAATTGCATGCGTTCGGTAACCAATAAATTTTCACGACCTACAAATGTGTGACAATCAATAAAGCGCAAAACTCTGTGTTCAAAAACACATTTTTCTTTTAGAGTCAATTTAGTGTAAAAAGAAATTTCTTTGGCGACCAATTCGCGCTGTCTTTCTGTAAATTTTTTAGGAAACAACACAAAGCGATGTAGCGTAGTTTTTCTGTATAAAAGTTCTTTAAGATAGTCTAGTAACAATCGTAGTAATTTAAAAAGTAGGTGGTATTATTATAATTTATCGTGATATACACAACAAAATGCATGCTAAAATAGGGATTCTCAATAGATAAAAAATAACTTCTGACAGATTTATTTTATGTGGTATTGCTACAAGAAAAGTAGAAAATAGACTCAAAATGATTCACAAATGATAAAAATTGACCAGAATTTGCAAAAAAAGATAAAACTTATAGGCTTTCACAATGAATTTATCTCAGAATTATATATTTTTAACTTCATAATACGAGCTATG
>JBCCLS010000786.1:0-1755 GCA_039026835.1 Bacteroidota bacterium
TTCCAATTTCCGATTGGATATCATCGCCAATGTGAAGGATTCCAAAATTTACAAAGGCAATTTTACCTTTATCAAAGACATCATTGCCAATGTGCGTGATGGAAAAGTGTACAAAGGAAACTCCTTTTTTCAAGGTGACATCTTATTCAATATTCAAGACAATATAATTTACAAAGGAATTTCCAATTCTTCGTTTGATATCATTGCACGTATTGAAGATGGCAGAGTATACAACGAACAAGCACGCGCCCGAAATATAGTACTATTCAATTTTGAAGGCGAACTGACTTTGGAAGAGTTTGTCGCTGTCTGGTTAATAGTAAACGTACGAGGTTAAAACGGTAACTATTCTTCGCTTACGTAGTTTGAATAAGCATCAACGCATTCGTACATTTTCAAATTATCAAATTATTACATTAAAAAGATTCCATTGGCGCAAACTGTCAAAACATTGGCGTGTACGGTCAATCTTCTTCTGGTAACTTTTCTGAATTTTGTCTCATCAAATTAAAACAATTCGGTATGGGATTTTTATTCATCATTTTAGTAGCTAATTTTTCGAAAGCTTCTTTCTATGTGTACTTCCGTAGATGGAAACATAGATACACGAGACGATTTTTCGAAAAACACTATAACAAAAGGTGTGCGCAACACTGATAAAAATTTACAAATACGCATCATTCATTTTCAAAATATACATACTCATGGACATTTCTTTTAAATTGACTAGCCTCATCATCACCATACTACTCACAGGACTTTCCGCAGGATTGTGCTTTACGTGGACAAATGCAATTACACCTGGAATTGGCAGACTCGATACTGTAGGATATTTGCAAGCATTTCAGGCAATAAATCGTGCGATTATCAATCCGACATTTATACTTGTCTTTTTTGGAGCCTTTATCGCGCAAGTAATTAGCATTATTGTATGTAAAAATATGTCTAATACAATAACAATGTGGCTCATTGTGGCATCGGTGCTCTATTTTTTAGGATTGGTCTTAGTCACAATTCTCGGGAACGTACCACTGAATGAAATTTTAGACAAAACCAATCTCTCAACGGCTTCTGTGAGCGATTTGCAAAACCTGCGTGATCAATTTGAAGTGAAATGGAATCGTTTACACCTTATCAGAACGATCACAAGTACATTATCGTTTGTAGTATTGCTTTTGGCACTTATAAAGATCACTCAACATAAATTATAAAAAAAACACTTACATAACATCATCCATCAAAAAACGAATACTCAAAGTCACTTTCCATTGGGAAGTGGCTTTTCTAGATAATTTATATGATGTTATATATTTTTAGAGCAGTTAACTAATTGAAAATTATTGTTTACGCATTTAGTATTTCAGAACTACACACAATACAATAGTTTTGGTGGAAAGTTAAGAGAAATGAAAAAAATTATTGTTCTATTTACCATACTGCTCACATATGCAACGATCGCTTTTTCACAAACAAAAGCAGAAATTGAGTCACTACTAGAAAAAGTTGCACAAATAGAAAACTCTAAAGCAATTATAAAAGCTACATCTTCAAAAACGATTATTACTTATGGCGAAAAAGTACTGCCAATGCTCAGCTCACTTTTTGTAGACCGCACACTGACAAAGGTATATTCTGATTGTTGCAATCGAAATTTGACAGCAGGAGAAATCGCAATGATTTTAGCGGATCATGTAGAAACAATGCCGTATTTTACTTTGACAGGAACACAAAATTGTCTACTCACTTTGTGTGAAA
>JBCCLS010000787.1:0-1754 GCA_039026835.1 Bacteroidota bacterium
ACTTGGTTCTTTTTCAAGTAGTACTTTTATGGTGTATTACTGGAAATTGGCATCATCAAAAAATTTCCTGTAACTTTTCGTTGAGTTGTTCACCTCGTAGTCCTCTTCCAATGATTTCTCCATCTGATGAAATTAGAAAGTTATCTGGAATTCCGATAATTCCATAAATAAATGCTGCTTCGCTTTTGTCACCTTTTAAATCACTCACGTGTTCCCAATTTAGATTGTCTTTTTTAATTGCTTGTAACCAATCTTTTTTATCTAAATCTAAGGAAACAGCAAATATTTCAAAGCCTTTTGGATTAAATTCTTCATACGTTTTCACCAAATTCGGATTTTCTTTTCGGCATGGACCACACCACGACGCCCAAAACTCTAGCAACACGGTTTTTCCTTTCAGTTCAGATAATTTTCTTTTCTCGCCATGCATGTTTTCCAATTCAAAATCCACAAAGGATTCCCCAATTTTAGGGTTTTTATTTAATGAAATAAATCTGGCAATTTCCTTTCCATCTTTTGAATTTTTATTCGCTTCTGAAAATTGATCATACAGTTCCTTTGTTTTTTCTTTTCCCCACGTAGAAGCATATACAGAGAGTATGCTGGCACTACTGCGACTATTTGGATGTGTGTTTACAAACTCCATTTCTTTTTTGAGTGCTTCAGCTCTTGTAAGCGATTTGATTTCTTTGAATAAATTCTGCTTCAATTCTTCTTCTTTGGAACCAGTTACCACAGCGTTTCTAAAATCGGAACTAGAAGCATCAAAAGTCATTGTGTTGTTTTCCAACCATAAAATACGATATTGCGAAAAGTTTTTTGTTCGCACATTTGCCCTCACTATATCCTCGGGTAGTTTGGTGTTGAATACAAATTTATTTCCTTCAATTTTTGTAGAATCAATTGTGTTGTTGTCAACGTCTAAATAAAGTATGGTTCCATCTTCGAATCCGTTTGTTGTACCAGTCAATGAAAATACTTTTTCTGTTTTTTCATTGCAGGAAATGAGGACTAATGTTAGTAGCCCAAATAGTATTTTTTTCATGTGAATTTAGTTTTGAATGGTTTGTGTAGTTTTTATAAGAATTTTGATCATTTCACTTAAATTTACGACATTCTCGCTCAAAAATTATTTAAAAGATTGTTAATGTTTTTTGATATGATCAATGGAGCTCTGAGTTGCTTTGTACTTTGAGAGTTTTTGTATGAATCTACACTGAATAGTAGCGTAATAGCTTATTTCATATCAATTTTTTGAATATAAAAAAAGCGTTCAAGATATTTCCTGAACGCCTTTCTATTTTAGTTGCCTAAAACTATGTTATTTCCCTTCTGCGGAAAGGTTTTTCATTTCTTTTTCAATCATATCGTAGAACTGATCAATTTTTGGCAATACCACAATACGCGTACGTCTGTTGGTCGCTCTATTCTCAGCAGTATCGTTTTCTACCAATGGAACATAATAACTTCTTCCGGCAGCAATTAATTGCCCTGGATTCACACCTAATTCCTGTAATACACGAATAATCGAGGTGGAACGTTTTACACTTAAATCCCAATTGTCTAATAAAATCTCTCCTTTTTTGTATGGAACATTGTCAGTGTGCCCTTCTACCATACATTCAAAATCAGGCTTGCTGTTTACTACTTTGGCTACTTTTCCAAGAACTTCCTTCGCTTTCGATGTTACGTTGTAGCTTCCACTTTTAAATAATAATTTATCAGCAATAGAGATAAAAACAACTCCTTTTTCT
>JBCCLS010000788.1:0-1740 GCA_039026835.1 Bacteroidota bacterium
ATACAGCAATTGTATTGTACGTTCCATACAAGAAACGCGAAAATAGCTCAGCTGGTAGAGCGCAACCTTGCCAAGGTTGAGGTCGCGGGTTCGAGCCCCGTTTTTCGCTCTAATATAGAAAAAGTCCAAGCTCGAGTGGTGGAATTGGTAGACACGTTGGACTTAAAATCCAATGGCCTTTGGGCCGTGCGGGTTCAAGTCCCGCCTCGAGTACAAGAAGCTTCACAGAAATGTGGGGCTTTTTTGGTTTCTGAAGTTGAGCAAAATGTGTTTTGGTCAGTGTAAGAAAGCAAAAAAATACAGTCATTTAATGACTGAGGCTTTTCTCAGCCTGACGTTTACGGGACTCGCCGAAGGCAATTTCCGCCTCGAGTACAGATGAAAAGCTTCACAGAAATGTGGAACTTTTTTGGTTTAAAACAGAATTAATACGATCAAAATCTTAAAAACCTCCTTAAAATCGTATCTCTTTTCTTTCAATGAGAAATTTCGTTGTGATGGATTCTTTTTTTTATCCAAAAACAATGTATTTTTATTTTTATGAATCGATTGTACACCTCCCTAGTTTTTTTCATTAGTTTTCTTTGTGTATCTGCACAATCACCAGAAGCAATTGAAAAAGATTCATTACGACAGTTAGCTACAGATTCTTTATATCAGCTAGCTCTGGAGAATCGATATAAAAATCCGTTGCGTGCTAATGCCTACATTACTTCTTATTACAAGCGTGTCAATCGTAAAGATGCTTATCCTGAAAAATACAAAGCGACGTATTTAAAAGCGGAAATTTATAATGTATTGGGACAAAAGGACAGTGCTTATTTTTTTGTAGATGAATCTTTGCAATTAGCTACCCAAGCTAATGATGAAGAAAATTATTATCACAGTTTGCGTTTAAAAGGTAGTATCAGTTTTACCTATCACGATCATGCTAGTGCACTTACTTATTACACAAAAGTATACGAATATTACAAGAAACTTAATGATGTAGCACGATTGGCAAAAATAAGGCATAGTATGGCGCTCATTGAAAATCAAATAGGGCGTAGAAAACAAGCATTGATGAAAGCCAAAGAAAATCTGCATTTGTACAATGAAGGTATATTGGACAAACAAGCTCATGTAACAGAATATTTGAATGTGCTGTTGAGTGTAAGTAACAGTTACACCACAATTGCAGACGATTTTACAGAAGAACGTACCAAATATTTGGATTCTGCAATGACCTACAACACGCTCGGATTACAAACAAGTTATGAAGTGAATGATTTAGAAATTCACAGTATATTCTTATTGGTACAAGGAATTATTTATCAAAAAAAAGGTGCTTTTTCGCAAGCGCTCACGTATTTGAATGACTCTGAAAAGCTAATACTCAAACTTAGTATGTACAATCAGTTATCTGTTGTGTATTTGCACCAGGGGAAGAATTATTTTTTTCAAAATGAAATAGATAATGCATTGCGGTATTTACACAAAGCAGATTCCATTATTACCAAAGATGATGCGTATTCTCATAATTTGCAAGAAACGTATAGTTTATTAGCAAAATCGTATGAAAAGAAAAAAGACGTAAATACAGCTTCAACGTATTGGAATATCTTTCAAAAAAAGAACAAAGAAAATGAGGTGCTCATGCGTAAGGTTTCTGAAAATTTGTATAAAAAATACTATGTGCCTTCGTTTGTAAATAAAATTGAATTGTTAGAAAAAGAAGCCAAGAACAAACAATTTTTATCC
>JBCCLS010000789.1:0-1740 GCA_039026835.1 Bacteroidota bacterium
CAATAGAAAATGTACTTCCAACGTGTGGTTTGTATCCATTGATACGGAAGGTAATGAACTTTCAAATACACTGCTGGAAAAAATAAAATAAAACTCCTTCCAGAAAACTGGAAGGAGTTCGCATTTTCCATAAAGGAAAAATAGCACAGTGATGGTGATAATTTAAACTATATTAGAAACGACTATGATATCAATCAATCTTCAAAAGTGCTATATCTGTTTTCTCTTTTTCAAGTAGTTCGTTTTGTAGCGCCATATCGTAAGGACTTTCGTTAAAATCTGTACGTATATTTTTGTTGGCACCATTTGCTAATAATATTGTAATTAGCTTTGTATCTTCTGCTTTCATCGCTGCCAAATGCAAAGGACTCAAGTTGATATCATTTTTTTGATTCAAATTCACTCCCAAATCGATTGCTTTTTGTAGTAGGAAATCGCTATTTTCTTCAATCGCTATGTGAGCAAGTGTATTGCCATCTTCATACTGTTTTGCGACCTGGACACCTTTGTTTTGCAAGGTTTCAATAATATATTGTGATGCAGTTTCTCTACGAGAACTGTATGATTTGAATGCGTGATACATTAAATCATTTCCCTGTGTATCAACCAGTTTATAATCAGCACCGTTGGCAATTAAGAAATCAAAGTTATCCTTAGAATTTCTTTTAATTGCCATAGTCAATGCAGATTCCCCTTTGTCATTTTGATGATTTATATTGTTCGTTTTTGATGCAATTTTTTCTACACTTTCTTTAGAACCAAACGCAGCATACATCAATGCTGTATTGCCATTTTCATCTAATTTATTTACAGAAACACCATTGGTTATAAAAAATTCAAGTACTTCTGGTGTAGCTCTTCTCGCTGCTAGATGCAAAGGTGTTTTTCCTTCTTTATTGATCACATTAATATCTAATTGTAATTCTTCTGACAAATAAGTAAAAACTTCCGTTCGTAAGGCTCTGCGTTTCATTCCTTGCGAAGCAAATAATACCGCATTTTCTCCTTTTGTATTTGTGTAATCAAACGGAACGCCTCTGTCTTTCCAAAACTTCATGACAGCTATATCGCCGCCACGAGCAGCATAGAAAAACGGATTGTTGCCATTAGCATCTGTTACATACATTGGCACATTTTTACCCAAAAAATACTCAAAAATTGTATGATCTTTTACGGTTGAACCCGATAATAATAGCAATGCATTAGCTCCGGATTCGTTTGTGTAATTCACGGGAATTCCTTGTGCTAAAATAAGATCGTATACTTTTGGATTTTCATTTCCGCCAATGGCAGCCATTAAAAGTAAATTGGTGCCTCTTGATGTTTTAAAATTAGGATCCGCGCCTAGCGTTAACAAATGGCGCATTACTTCCAAATTTCCCTTGTATGCAGCCCACAATAGATAAGTAACGCCACCATGTGTGGGTTTGGTTACTGGATTGCCATCTAAGGTCAATAAATATTTGATACTTTCTGTAGATACATTGTCTATAATAGCGTATGATACGGCATCAAAAGAAAATTGATCTTTCTCAGAAGGATCGTGTCCCTTTTGTATGTTGTCTTTGATTTCTGAAACACTTGGATTGGATTTCCAAAATTCACGTTTCAAGAATATATTTTCATCCTGCGCTTGTATACACGCAAAAGAAAATAGTAACACTAATGTGAGGATTGGTTTCATAATTTGTGTTTGTTAGTTCTTTTTCAAAAATTCATATTCAAAAAGAAAATTTTTCA
>JBCCLS010000790.1:0-1738 GCA_039026835.1 Bacteroidota bacterium
AGTAAAGAAATAAAACCATGAGCAAATGAATGTTAAATATTTGTGAAGTTTAGGTTGATTTAATAGTTTAGAAGTCTCGAACTCAATAACTTATTAGCCGACCGTTTATGAAAAGACGATTACACCTATTCTTTTCGTACCTTATATTGATTACTTGTTTTCAATTTTTACACGCTCAAGCATATTTTCAAAATACTGCTACAAATGTGGGTATTACAGGTGATAGCGGGACTACATATTTAGGAAATGGAATTTCTTTTTTTGACTACAATAATGATGGTTGGGACGATGTTACGATCGGAACAGCAAATGGCAATTCATTAAAAGTCTACAAAAATAACGGCGACGGCACTTACAGCGCAGATTCAGCATTCACTCCAAACAATACAGCTGCACACAAACAAGTCATTTGGGTTGATTTTGACAATGATGGCGATAATGACTTATACCTTGCCTGCGATTTAGCACAGAGTCGATTGTATGAAAATACGGGTTCAACCTTAATTGATATTACGTCAACATGTGGTTTGCCTTCTTCTTCCTTAGAAAATTACGGCGCCTCGTGGGGCGATTATAATAATGACGGTTTTTTAGATCTTTTCATTTGCAATCGAGGTGAATATGCAGCGCAACAAAACTATCTCTATAAAAATAATGGTGATGGCTCTTTTTCAAATGTAAGCACAGCTGCTGGAATTGATACTGGCAGTCATCTTTCTTTTTGTGCCGCATTTTTGGATTACAATAACGATGGTTGGCAAGACATTTACATTGCTAATGATAAAATTCAGAACACCAATATCATGTACAAAAACAATGGTGATGGTACATTTACAGATGTAAGTACTGCTACAAATACTGATATTGCCATTGATGCGATGTCGGTTACTGTAGCTGATTTTAATCACGATAATTGGTTTGATATGTATGTGACCAATGGAATTCAAGGAAATTACTTTCTAAAGAATAATGGCGATGGAACTTTTTCTAACATTGCTGCAAGCACAGGAACAGTGTTTAATAGTATTGCCTGGGGCGCAGTATTTCTAGATGCAGAAAATGACGGTGACCTAGACTTGTATGTAAGTAGCATGTTAGATGGAAGCATTCCTAGCTATCCTTCCGCAGCTTTTTATGTAAATAATGGCATCAACAGTTTTGCTACGGACAATAGTACTGGATTTACAAATGATACAGCCGAAAGTTATTCCAATGCTATCGGCGACAGTGATAATGATGGTTTTCCAGAAATTATTGTCAATAATTCTGGAAATGAAAATATATTCTTTTGGAAAAATCAAACCACATCTTCCAACAGATGGCTCAAAGTAAACTTGGAAGGTGTCATGAGTAATAAACAAGGGATTGGTGCTACTATTGAGGTAAGAAGCGGTGGCGCATCACAATATAGATATACTGTTTGTGGAGAAGGATACATTTCGCAAAATTCTGGAACAGAGTTTTTTGGCGTCGCAGACAATGCCATTGATTATGTAAAAGTGACTTGGTTGGGAGGTGCGCAAGACGTCGTATATAATGTTACGCCCAATCAAACACTCAATATTGTTGAAGGCAGTAGCCCATTGAATGTGGTAGAATTTCAAGATAGAAACAAAGTACAAATATATCCTAATCCTACAACAGGAAAAATATGGATTCAAACGGAAACTAACGAAACGTATAATTATACAGTTTTTGATAGTAGAGGCATGCAAATCAAAAAAGGAAAAATTACACC
>JBCCLS010000791.1:0-1738 GCA_039026835.1 Bacteroidota bacterium
TATTCCTGATACCAAGACGAAAAATTGAGAATGTTTTCATGCGAAACCATGACCGCTTTCGGTGTTCCTGTAGAACCCGAGGTGTAAATCATATACGCCAAATCCTGATGGTGTATATCAGGTGTAATTTCATCCACATTAGCAATGTTAACCGCTAAAAATTCTGCCAGTAAAGAGGCATCTATACTGCATTTTGCCTGACTATCCATGAGCATAAAATCGATGCGTTCTTTTGGATAATTTTGATCAATCGGCACATATACTGCTCCTAATTTTTGAATTGCCAAAAATGAGGTGAGCAAGGCTTTGCTTTTTGGAAGTTGAACCGCAACAAAGTCTTTGGCACATACGTTAAATTTTTCATGAATGTAGTGTGCTAATTGCGTAGCTTCTGCATGCAACTGTGTATATGTATGTGAAATGTTGTTTTCTGTGATCGCTACTTTTTCGCCAAAATTTGGCAATTGTTTTTGAAAAGTAGTCATAAATGTATCCGTAGTACTGATCTCCTGAATTGACGTATTAAATTCGGAAAGAATTGTTTGCGTTTCCGCTGATGAGAGATACGGTAATGCATTCAAACGTATTGTTGGATATTTTACTACATGTTGCAATATCGTTTCAACATGTCCCAACATTTGCGTCACAAAATCATTTGTATACAAATCTGTGTTGTACGTGAGTTGTAGTTCTGTGTTTGTGCCTTCAACCATCCACACAAATTCCAAATCAAACTTACTAGTTACATCACCAAGTGACATTTCAGTAACTGTTATTTCTTGCGTCTGCTGTAACGCTTTTGTTTCGGGTGTGACAATGGAGACAATGACATCAAACAACGGATTCCTTGATCTATCCGAAATTGCCAAATCATTGATCAATGCATCAAACGGATATGCTTGATGTTCAAAAGCTTCTAAGGTTTTCTGCTTTACGTTTTGTAATAATGTTGTAAAGGAATCTTCGGCACTAAAGTTTGTAAGTACACCAAATGTATTGACAAAGAAACCAATTTGCTGTTCCAAAACGGCTTCTGTCCTACTATTGATAGGACTTCCAATTGTAATCTGTGTGCTTCCTGTATATTTATAAAATAACGCATTGAGCACTGCGGTGATGCCCATAAAAAGTGTGGCTCCTTGAGCTTTGCACAGTTCCTCAAACTGTTGAATGTCGATTGCTTTTGTGCTACAATTTCCATTGTATGTTTTGACAGAAGGTCTTGGAAAACTTGTTGGAAGTTCAACCGCAGTCGTTTGGTTTTTGAATGTTTGCATCCAATACGCTTTGTGGGCTTCCATGGATGGAGTTTGCAGTTGTGCTTGTTGCCATTCGGCATAATCTTTATAGTGAATTTCTAATGCTGACTGTGGATGTTCTTGCTGAGTCGCTAATGCCTGATAATTGGCAAATACATCATTGATCATAATTGCAGCCGAACCAGCATCACTGATGATGTGATGTACCACAAACACCAACGTATGTGTATTCGGAGCTGTTTTTAGCAAAGTTACACGTACGAGCGGATCGTTTTCAAGATCAAAATTGTATGCAACTTCCGTACGAATTTTTTGTTCTAAAGCTGTTTCCGCATTCAATTCAACATATTGATAGAAAAAACGCGTATCGGCAACTACATGTACAAATTGTACAGGCGCGTTGTGCGCTGCACTCCATTTAAAATTGGTACGTAAAATTTCATATCGTTCTACCAATTGCTGAAAAGCTTTGTGCAAAA
>JBCCLS010000792.1:0-1708 GCA_039026835.1 Bacteroidota bacterium
TATGAAGAATATCCTGCGATGGGCATTCCATATGAAAATCGTGGTGAACGTTTCCGAGAAGCGTTTCAATACATTCGAAATGCCCAAGAATCCTTTCCAACGTATCAATCAAAAGCATTTGGAAATTTAGATGGAAACATTGACATTTTACCAAAAGCAACTACACACAAAGTTCCAATGCTAATTACGGGTTTTAGTCAACAATCACTACAATGGAATGCAGAACATGGCGACGGTTGGATGTATTATCCGAGAGACACTACCCAACAACAATATCGTATTGCAGAATGGCGCTCATTGATTCCGGAAACACAAATGTATGACAAACCCTTTATGCAACCTTTGTATATTGATTTACATGAAAATGATGATTTTAAACCACAACCGATTCATTTAGGATTTAGAATAGGAGTGAAGTATTTACTTGCGTATCTTGAGCATTTACGCGATATTGGCGTGAATCATGTTGCGATAAATTTGCGCTTCAATTCGAAACCAATTGAAACAACGATGGAACGTTTAGCAACAAAAATTTTACCAGAATTTCATTCAAATCAAACAGAAAAACAAACCATTACAACATGAAAAAAACCATTGTCATCACAGGAAGTACAGACGGAATTGGAAAATTAGCTGCAATACAACTCGCCAAAGACGGACATAAAATCTACATTCATGGAAGAAATGCTGAAAAATTAGTAAAAGTTATTGAGGAAATCCAAACAGCTTCAAACAATCAAAATATTAAAGGATTTTCAGCAGATTTGTCTACAGTTGCCGCAGTACAGCAATTGGCAGCAGATATTGCTACTGAAGTTCCTCAAATTGATATCTTAATTAACAATGCTGGTGTTTATAATAGTAAAATTAGCAAAAGTGCAGATGGTATTGATATGCGATTTGCGGTTAATTATTTTGCTCCATATGTGTTAACGCATACACTGATGTCATTAGGAACTTTTACAAAAGATTCCAGCATTATTAACTTGAGTTCAGCAGCACAAGCGCCAGTTTCGTTGGAGGCTTTAGCAGGAAATGCCATAATTACGGAATCATCAGCATATGCACAAAGTAAACTTGCTTTGACGATGTGGAGTTTTCATTTGGCACAGCAACATTCAAATCCAAATGTGATTGCAGTAAATCCTGGTTCTTTACTAAATACAAACATGGTAAAAGAAGCTTTTGGGACACATTGGTCTTCCGCAGATAAAGGCGCAACTATTTTGTATGATTTGGCGGTTTCAGCAGAACACAGCGGAATCTCAGGAAAATATTTCGATAATGACAAAGGAATATATGCAAACGCACATGCAGCAGCGTATGATGTAGAGCGCATTTCAGATTTGATAGCAGAAACAGAAGCTATTTTAGTTACTTTGGAGTAAACACCATGAGTTCGATATACGTTTTATTCAAACAAAAATTATTTTCACTTAGAAAATAAAACACAAATTAATAAATTTTAGTTTTTTACTTTCGTTTTAGTTCATGTCATTTCTATTTTATTAAATAGGTATTTATGAATCTACGATTTCTTTGCTCGCACAAAGAATACTGAATCAAGTTCAGCACAGGCTTCAACAAAAGAAAGTGCGCTTTTAATTCGTGAGTTTTCTATTTTAACGTGAGTTCGACATAAGAAATCGCCATGTAGTTTATAATTCACTGAAATACAAATAATTGTCAGTTCGAGCGCAGTCGAGAA
>JBCCLS010000793.1:0-1705 GCA_039026835.1 Bacteroidota bacterium
CTCCGTTACTTAAGCTAAGTGTGGTAACTCCAATAGCTGGATTGGTACTTTTGTTGATTACTCTTCCTGGATCTGGCAAATCAGAAACCAAACTTGTTGCCACCTCTTTGTCCTCGTATGGCTTGATATCTTTTGTTTTGACAGATTTTAAAATTTCTAGCACTTGTGCTTCGGTAATTTTTGGCGTGTCTTCCTTATCAGGTCCCGTAAGCACAATCACAATGTTTGTGTCGCGCAAATACTCATTGATCAACTTATTAACTTCATCTAACTTGATGTTTGGCAGCTGCTCTTTAAAGAACGAATACGTCCACTCCATTCCTGGAATTGGCGATTCTTCTAAAAAGTTACTCACATATCTTCCCGCAATACGAGACGATTCCATTTTATTTCGGTCTTTATATGATTTTTCAAGTCCCGCAATGATACTTTTCTTTGCACGCTCAAATTCTCCTTGACCAAATCCGTATTTACGAACACGCTGATTTTCTTCTAACAATGCTGTCAATGCCGCTAACTGTCCATCTTGTGGCGCCATAGCGTTAGATTGATATGCTTCTTTGGTTCGTGCCCACGTACCACCATAATAACTAGAACCAAAAATAAAAGGTGGATTTTCAGATTCAGCAAGTTCACTCAAACGATTGTTGATCATTTGTGAGAATAAATTTTGAACAATTTGTTTTCTGTAATCATCTACTGTTTTAATTGGTGTTGCAGTTCCTAAATCTTTGAACATGACTTGGACTTGTGCAAAAGTTGCTTCTTTGTCTGTCTCAATTGCCACTAATGTTTCTTCATGATTTTTAACATCAAATGTAGGTCTAGGTTTCGGATTGACTGCTGCTGGAATTTTTCCAAAATGTGATTTTATTTTTTCTTCTAACACTTTCACATCCACATCTCCTACAGCAACTACGGCCATTAAATCAGGACGATACCAATCTTTGTAAAAACGACGGATACTTTCATACTCAAAGTTTTCGATTACTTCTTTTGTACCAATTGGCAAACGCTTTGCATACATAGAACCATACATAATTTTTGGCAAATACTTTTGCAGCATGCGCTCATTGGCACCTTTTCCTAAACGATATTCTTCTAAAACAACGCCTCTTTCCTTATCGATCTCTTCATCAGTTAATAACGCATTATGCGCCCAATCTTCTATGATTTGAAATCCTTTTTCAAGCTTTTCAGGATCATCACTTGGAATTGGCAAAATATATACGGTTTCATCAAAGCTTGTGTATGCATTTAAGTGTGCACCAAACTTTACACCAATACTTTGCAGGTAGTCTACCAATTCATTTTTCTTAAAATTTTTAGTTCCATTAAAGTTCATGTGTTCCATAAAATGCGCCAGACCTAGTTGATCTTCGTCCTCTAAAATAGAACCAGCATTGACAACCAATCGCAATTCTACTTTGTTTTCTGGCTTGCCATTATTTTGGATGTAATACTTTAATCCATTAGATAACATTCCGATTTTTACATTCGGATCGGTAGGAACTTCAGTAAATGCTTTTTCTACTTCTAAAGCTTTGGTAGCGCTTTGTTGAGATTGCCCTACAACTTCCTGTAAACCAAATACACTCAACAGGAATACACTTCCTAAAAAGTAAATATATTTTTTCATAATTATCGTTTTGTTTTTTAGTTCACCTAAATATATAGGATATTGTTACACGCAGATAGACTTTTC
>JBCCLS010000794.1:0-1702 GCA_039026835.1 Bacteroidota bacterium
ATTCAAAATTCATTTTTGAATTCTTATAATTGTGGTAATTTTGTGAATATTCTTCGAAAGCAATTGATACATTGGTACATTTTCAGATTAACACATTGAAAAAACTATGATTTTTTCGATTTCTTTTCTTTTTTGGCTTTAAGTTTTAAATATTCATTGATTACTGATCTTCTTCCGACAGTTTTTGTGATGATATCGTTGTCTAAATCCCAACCACGTGCAGGCGAGTATTCTCTTCCATACCAAATAATTTGCAAATGCAAATCGTTCCATTTTTCTTTTGGAAACAAACGTTTGGCATCGCGTTCTGTCTGTACTACACTTTTTCCATTGGATAAATTCCAACGATACATCAATCGATGAATATGTGTATCTACAGGAAACGCAGGAATTCCAAAGGCTTGACTGATAACAACGCTAGCTGTTTTGTGTCCTACGGCGGGTAATTCTTCCAGTGCTTCCAAGGTTTTTGGGACTTCTCCGTTGTGTTTGTCAATCAGAATTTGTGACAAGCCATGAATTCCTTTCGATTTCATGGGAGATAAGCCCACGGGCTTGATAATTTCTCGGATTTCTTCTACTGAAAGTTTTACCATATCGTACGGATTATCAGCACGTTCAAACAATAACGGCGTAATTTGATTGACACGCACATCTGTACTTTGTGCAGACATTAATACAGCAATTAGTAAGGTATACGGATCCACGTGATCGAGTGGAACAGGAATCTCAGGATAATAGGCTTCTAACGTATCAATTACAAACTGAACCTTTTCTTGTTTAATCATTTTTCAGTATTTTTGAACAAAAATAACACAATACGCTGTATGATTTGAATTTAGAAGGCTAAAATCTGTTTTTTTCTTCTAACATTTTAAATGATATTGCTAAAATCTAAAAAGCTATGAATACATTACAAAGTGGAGACAAAGTACCTAATTTTACGGTGAACGATCAAGATGGAAATCCAGTTTCTATTGCAGATTACGCAGGAAAAAAGTTAGTAGTATTCTTCTATCCAAAAGCAAATACGCCAGGTTGTACGGCGGAAGCTTGTAACCTAAGAGACAATTATGCCGAACTGCAAAGCAAAGGTTTTGAGTTGTTAGGTGTAAGTGCAGACTCCGAGAAAAAGCAAACCAATTTTAAGAATAAATATGAATTTCCATTTCCTTTATTAGCCGACGAAAACAAGCAAGTCATTGAAGCATTCGGCGTTTGGGGCGAAAAGAAATTTATGGGAAAAGTCTATGACGGAATTCACCGTAAAACATTCTTAGTCAATGAAGAAGGTGTGGTTGATCATGTGATTGACAAAGTAAAAACCAAAGATCACGCCGCTCAGATTTTGGAGTTGGTTGGGTAATTATTGATGTATTAATTTGTTGATTCGTCAATTTGTTTATTTGATGATTTGAAAGCAAATTTGTCAGATCGAGCGCAGTCGAGATCAGTTTGAAACTATTTATTTCAAAGTACTTCTCGATACTATTTTTCGAAGTGATATTCAGATATATAAACAGACTTTGCACTATTTGTAGCGTCTGTTTTTTATGTTATACGAGTTTTGTGAAAAATATTGAATCCATTCGTTTCTTCTTTTTGCCACGAATACACGAATTATTTTTTTATTAAAAGTGTTAAGTTCGAGTGTTTTTACGGAATAAAACGTAGTAAAAATGTATCGAGAACTACTTGGTAA
>JBCCLS010000795.1:0-1689 GCA_039026835.1 Bacteroidota bacterium
ATAAATTCATGGTCTATTGAAATTTGTGGTGTTTTAAAAGCAGATTCAGATAATGATGGTATTGCTGACGAAGATGATAATTGTGTCAATACGCCAAACCCAGAGCAACAAGATTTAGACAATGATGGCATAGGTGATGTATGTGATAATGATATTGATAATGATACCGTAGCAAACGATTCTGATAATTGTCCTACCGTTTCAAATCAAGATCAAGCAGATGCAGATCAAAATGGTGTTGGCGATGCTTGTGAAGAAACCTGCTTCGTAACTACAGCAACCGATACGCCAATTAATATGCCAATAAGTATGTCTGATGAACCTTTGGTTTTTGAGTCAATGCTTACCGCTCAGGACAATGGAGGTATGATCTTTGGCATAGAAGTGTCTGTTGACATCTCACATTCATTTGTAAGCGATCTTACATTAGTATTGCAAGGTCCTTCAGGCGATGAAATTACATTAAGTAACCAACTTGGAGATAATTTTGATGCTAATTATACATCAACCGTTTTTTCGGATGAAGCATCAACGGCGATAACGGATGGTGTGGCACCATTTACAGGTAGATTTAAACCTATAGAACCATTTACTCCATTCTACAATACATCGCCAGCAGGCACTTGGAAACTTATAGCTATTGATAATTTCCCAGCAGAAGATGGCGGAGTTATTAACAGTTTTTCTATTGAATTTTGTACAATTCCGATGAGTAATTTATCTGTGGGAGAAGTTGAAAATGAAGTGCTGCAACTTACAGCATTCCCAAATCCAAACAATGGTCAGTTTACCATAAGTTTAAACAACAGAAACAGTGAAGACATTCGTTTAGTAATATACGATGTTTTAGGAAGAGCTTTAATTGAAGAAAACTATGAAGATCAAATTAATTTTAATACAGAAATAAGGCTACAAACTTCAGGAATGTATTTTGTGAATGTAATGGTAGACTCAAAACGCTTCACACATAAGATTATCGTGAAATAGTTTGGTATATGGAGAGGCGCAATCCCTTTTATATATTGGGATTGCGCCTTGTAAGTATATATAATGTTCTTTGATTTTTACACCATTTTTCCTTCTTTGATGAATTCTCTTCGAATGGCATCCGTTAAAATTTCATTGGAAAGCTTTGTACCGCCATCTGCAAGTACTTGTAAACAGGCATATTGTACAATATTAACAATGTTGGCACCTGTGACTTCATACGCTTCCGAAATGGATTCCAAATCAATTTCATCAGTCATAAATGCTTCAGGAATGTACTTTTGCCAAAGTAGCAATCGCTCTGCTATTCCTGGCGTTTCAAAGTCAATGATGGATTGAAATCTTCGGGTAAACGCTTTGTCAATATTACTGCGATAATTGGATGCTAGGATTACCAATCCCGAATGCGATTCTATGCGTTGTAACAAATACGAAACTTCTTGATTGGCGTATTTGTCATGTGCATCGCGGACGCCTGTACGTTTTCCAAAAATAGCATCGGCTTCGTCAAAGAAAAGTATCCAATCTTTGTTTTTGGCTTTATTGAAAAGATTGGAAAGATTTTTTTCAGTTTCTCCTATATATTTTGAGATGACTAATGATAAGTCAATTCGATACACGTCTTTTCCTGTGTGTTTTCCCATCAAACTTGCTGTCAAGGTTTTTCCAACACCTGGCGCACCAAAAAACATGACTTTGTAC
>JBCCLS010000796.1:0-1684 GCA_039026835.1 Bacteroidota bacterium
ATAAGCTCCAAAATCCTAGATATTGGGATTATTCACGATATTTTATATTCCGATACCAAGTTGACATTGTCTGAAGAAGCTGTTGAAAAAATTACAGCTTGTCGCGCCTATTTAGAAAAGCGATTGCAAGATCAAAAAACCCCTATTTATGGCATCAATACTGGATTTGGGTCGTTGTGTAATGTGAAAATTTCGGATGAACATTTATCAAAGTTACAGGAAAACTTAGTCACTTCCCACGCATGTGGAACAGGAGAACGCGTGCCACAAGACATTGTAAAGTTGATGTTATTGCTCAAAGTACAATCGTTAAGTTACGGACATTCTGGCGTGCAATTACAAACTGTACTACGTTTGATTGATTTTTATAATCACGATATTTTGCCTGTACTCTTTGAACAAGGTTCGCTTGGCGCTTCGGGCGATTTGGCTCCGTTAGCACATTTGGCATTGCCTTTATTGGGGAAAGGAAGTGTGTATTATAAAGGAAAAGAAACACCAACTTCGGAGGTGCTGGCAGCATTTGACTGGCAACCGATTCAGTTGAAAGCCAAAGAAGGATTGGCATTGTTGAACGGAACACAATTTATGAGCGCGTATGGTGTATATTCTTTGTTGAAAGCCTACAAATTGTCATATTTTGCCGATTTTTTTGCAGCAATTTCATTGGAAGCTTTTGATGGAAGAATTGAACCGTTTACAGACTTGATTCATTTGATTCGTCCGCACAACGGGCAATTACAAACGGCAAAACGGATTCGTGCATTTGTGGAAGGTAGCGAATTGATTTCTCAAGAAAAGAAACACGTGCAAGATCCGTATTCATTTAGATGTGTGCCGCAAGTTCATGGCGCTACCAAAGATACATTGGCATTTATCCGAAAAACCTTTGAGACAGAGATTAATTCAGTGACCGACAATCCTAATATTTTTATTGAAGAAGATGAAATTATTTCAGGAGGAAATTTTCACGGACAACCGTTAGCTTTAACATTGGATTATTTGGCGATTGCGATGGCAGAATTGGGAAATATTTCTGAACGCAGAACCTTTCAATTGGTTTCAGGATTGCGAGACTTGCCTGCATTTTTGGTCAATAATCCTGGATTGAATTCTGGTTTTATGATTCCGCAATACACTGCTGCAAGTATTGTGAGCCAAAATAAGCAATACGCAACGCCTGCGAGTATCGATTCTATTGTATCGTCTAACGGACAGGAAGATCATGTAAGTATGGGCGCCAATGCAGCTACAAAGGCCATCAAAGTTGTTGATAATGTAGAACGCGTATTGGCGATTGAATTATTAAATGCTTCACAAGCATTGGCATTTAGAGCGCCACTGAAAAGCTCAGCATTTATTGAGTCGTTTTTGGAAACCTATCGTGCCGAAATTCCTTTTGTAGACGAAGATAGAGAGTTGCATATTGCCATCAACGATACGTTGCAGTTTTTACAACAGACTGTGCTTGAGAATGAGGTTTTGTTTGGGTAACTAGTTAGATTACAGAAAAGAATTAATCCAAATTACTGCTTCTTTCTGCGTTTTAAAAACTTGCATGGGTTTGTTGAAAAAGTGCTTTTCAATCTTTACATTATGCGCGTCGATAAATTTGTCAGAAACAATCGCAATTGCTTTTAAATTCTGGATTTCAAATACTTTCAAATACACCATGGGATCTACC
>JBCCLS010000797.1:0-1684 GCA_039026835.1 Bacteroidota bacterium
GAGATGTATATGGCCATCCATGTGACCGCAATGAGAATCTCGTACCAATACACTTTAAAGTCAGTGACAAAAAATTCATCTGTGGTGTGCAAGGAACCAATTCTGGTAAACGGTTCGTCAATGAGATTCCACATGGCCGTGAATGGGAAAAACTGCATTATTTGATTGGATGTATCGTAATCATACCATTCAAATCGTACCAAACCGTAGAGAATCAATTCGCCAATAAAAGTCACAAATAAAAATCCTAAGGCAAATGCCGAACGTTTTATCAGCACTCCGACAAATAAACATAAACTGAAGAACGTAAGCAATTTTACAAAATATGCCAACACGAATTCTGTGCCATTGAATATAGTGTCTAAATATACATCAGCAGAAGGTGTATTGGCAACACCCAAACATAGCGTGATGATGAATATTAACGTAGTAACCATAGTGGTATACGCCAGAATGAAATAAAATTTTGAGAGTATGAGTTCTTTTTTGCTCAAACCATCAATGAGATTTTGTTTGAGTGTCCGATTGCTGTATTCGTTCCCAATCATGGAGACGACTACGATAGCAAAGAAAAATTTAAAGAAGGCAATAAAAAAAGTGGTTATATGCCAAATGTAAGGAAACTCAAATATTTTGGTTTCAGATAAGTCAATGATAAATAATCCGAAAAAATTGATTCGGATAGACGAAAGGATCAATATGGATAATGGAAAAATAAAAGAAATGTAGATCAATATTCTACTTGTTCTATTGAGCCGTAATTTTTGAAATTCTATTTGTAATAAACGTAACATAGTCGCAGTGAGATAAAATTAGTTAGATTGGTTTTCAGTCAGCATTAAGAATTGCTCTTCCAAGCTTTCTTTACGATTTACTAAGTGCGATAGTACAATGCCTTGCTCAAACATGGCTTTGTTAAAATCGGCTGCTGACAGCGGTTCTTTTAAAAATGCTTTGATGATGTCATCTTCTTTGGTAATGTTTCCAAAGGAAGGATGCGTTTTTAAAAGTGCCAATAATTGATCTTCTTTGTCTGTTTTTAGCTCAAAGAATCCCTGACTTGCCACCATTTCATCTACACGACCTGAATAGATTTTTACACCTTTGCGCAAAATAACTACATGCGAACATACTTTTTCTACTTCGTCCAATAGGTGAGACGCTAATAAAATGGTAGTTCCTTGCGCAGCTATGTCTTTAATAATTTCTCGAATTTGATGAATTCCCTGCGGATCGAGTCCGTTGGTAGGTTCGTCTAAAATTAAAATTTCAGGATCGTTCAATAGGGCAGAAGCAATTGCCAATCGTTGTTTCATTCCCAAAGAAAAGGTTTTGAATTTACTGTCCTTTCGGTCGTATAATCCAACAATTTTTAACTTTTCGTCTATTTTAGTTTTTGATACATTTTTGATTTTACAGACCAACTTTAGATTGTCGTAAGCGGTCATGTACGGGTAAAAATTAGGTCGCTCAATAATGGCGCCCACACGTTTCAAAGCATCGTGTACAGCGACTTCGCCATTAAACCAATGAAAATTTCCAGAAGTTTTGTTTACTACATTTAGCACCATTCCCAGCGTGGTTGATTTTCCACTTCCGTTAGGTCCTAAAATGCCGTATACATTTCCCTTTTCTATGGTAAATGATAAGTCTTGTACTGCTTTGACTCTTTTGTAATTTTTAC
>JBCCLS010000798.1:0-1676 GCA_039026835.1 Bacteroidota bacterium
ATTAACTCCCGAAATGAGTAATCTTAGAAAATTATCATTCTTAACGACACTTATGAAAAGTAACTTCGCTACTAAACACAAAGAAGGTATAGAGGTGACTACAGCAGATTATGAGGCATATACAGAAGCAATATTGGTTGCTAAAGAAAATTATAATAAATTATTAGATACCAATCCTGAATTCAAAAACTTAGAAGCAGAAAAACAAAAAGAGGTTTTTATGGCTTCCATTCAAAAAAATGCACAAAG
Source organism: Bacteroidota bacterium (assembly GCA_039026835.1). Classification (GTDB taxonomy): domain Bacteria; phylum Bacteroidota; class Bacteroidia; order Flavobacteriales; family Flavobacteriaceae; genus Kordia. The sequence continues at coordinate 250 of JBCCLS010000798.1, forward strand.
TGATTTGAAAAAAATTGGGAATTGCTTTTTCTCATTTTCAGAAGTTGGAGAATGTTTTACGGAGGCTACATTAGGAAGTAAAATAGTTTTTGGTTCTTGTGTATTTCTTACTGGTGCTGCGGATATTTATGCTGCAATTCAACTAGGAGCGGCATTTGTTCTATCTATTGAACCTGTAATTAAAGGCGAACTTGCATTTTGCACTGAATTGGCTTTTACAACTTCTGTAGCTGCATGTATCATTACTATACAGGCAAACATTATTATTTGTATTGCTAATGAATTCGGAATAACCTACAACCCATAATTAAACTCCATTTGGTTAATAAAATGAAAATTGAGGAATAAAATATGCCTTAATTACATTTTAAAAGTTTTTTCAAATAAAATCTCCCAAAAGAATTGAACACAACTCCTTGGGAGATTTTCTAATTCAGAATTCCAAATTATGAATTATTTCGTCGGATAATACCCTTTTTTCGGTATTGCGATTTTGTAGAGTCTTCTCGATTTGTTATTCAACTTGTTTTCACGCAACCACGGATTGTGAATTTTTAGGATTTTATAATTGATGTCAAATTTCTTAGCGAAACTCGCAATGTTGGTAATGGCAGTATCTACCTCCACTTTATAAGTAGGAATGTAATTGTACAGATGCTTCTCGTTGAAGTTGAAACCGTATTTTTTGGCATTGCTGAAGATTTCTTTCAACGCGATCACTCTAAAGATATAACGTCCCGTTTCTTCACCAAGTAACAAATCATAGTACGAATTTACTTGTTGTGTTTCCATTCTTCTAGAAATTCCTGCGTTTCCTGCATTATACGCCGCAGCTGCAGATGTCCAATTGCCAAAACGCTCTTTTGCTTCTAACAAATATTTACACGCCACACGCGTCGCTTTTTCCAAATGATAACGCTCGTCTACATTGGTATTGATTTCCAAACCATTTTCGCGTCCCGTCGTTTTCATAATCTGCCAAAAACCTCTGGCGCCTGCTGGGGAAGTTACATTCTGCAAACCACTTTCAATTACGGCTAAATATTTAAAATCATCCGGAATATTGAATTCTTTTAAAATCGGTTCAATCACAGGAAAATACTTGTTAGCACGCTTAAATAGCAACAAACCATTGGATTGCCAATAGGTGTTTACCAACAATTCTCTGTCCATACGTTCTTTAATATCTGGCAAATGCAACGGTACTTTTTCACCTGCAAATTCTAAAGTTTCCGGAACTTCCAATGCATATACATTGTAATCATTATCATCGTTCACAATTAACGAAGAAGATGCTTTTTTTGTGTTGGATTGCAGTGCTGCATCTTGTGTAATGGCATTCGTTAATAATACTCCCAAAAAAATTAATCCTAAATAAGTAAGTCCGCTTTTAATTCTACGCATGGTATCTGTTTTTATTTTCTAAT
>JBCCLS010000799.1:0-1674 GCA_039026835.1 Bacteroidota bacterium
CAAAAATACACCTGCCAAACATAACAAGTGACAACGGTGCATATATAATTTACACTTCAGGTTCTACAGGAAATCCAAAAGGAGTAGAGATTGCGCATGCTTCCTTGATCAACTTTTTGCTAAGCATGCAGCAAAAACCAGGAATGACTGCCAACGATATTTTGTATGCAGTGACAACCTATGCGTTTGACATTTCGATTTTAGAATTCTTCCTGCCATTAATCTCAGGCGGAACTACCTACATTGCCAATAACGAAACATTGTTGGATGCAGAACAAATCATAGAAGAATTAGACACCATTCAACCAACCATAATACAAGCAACGCCAAGTTTCTATCAATTGCTATTCAATGCAGGTTGGGAAGGAAATCAAAACCTGAAAATATTATGTGGCGGCGATGCGTTGCAAGAAACTTTATCGGCACAATTGGTAGAAACTTGTGCAGAAGTTTGGAACATGTACGGACCAACAGAAACGACCATTTGGTCCACAACCAAACATATCACCAAAGAAAATCATGCTCCAACCATTGGAACACCAATTGCCAACACACAATGTTATGTGTTAGATGAACATCTACAACTTTTACCCGAAGGTGCACAAGGCGACTTGTACATTGGCGGAAAAGGACTCGCCGTAGGATATTACAAAAACCAAGAAATGACCCACACGCGATTTGTCAACAATCCATTTGGAGACGGACGTATGTTCAACACAGGCGATTGCGTGGCTTGGAATGCTGATGGTGAACTTGCTTTCTATGGAAGAAATGATTATCAAGTAAAAGTGCGCGGCTATCGCATAGAACTAGGCGATATTGAAACACATCTCAACGACATTGACAGTATACAACAAGCAGTAGTGTTAGTAAAGCAGGATAGTCTGGAGCAAAATATTTTGGTGGCTTACTATGTAGCGAATACTTCTGTAGAGATTTCAAAATTAAAAACCACGTTAAAGGAAGTCCTGCCATTTTATATGATTCCAACAGGGTTTGTTGAAATTGAGGCGTTTCCGTTAACACCCAACAAAAAAGTAGACAGAAAAGCATTATTAAAACGAGAAGATGCCCTACAATTGCAAAAATCTGAATATATTGCTTTAAAAACAGAAACAGAAATACAATTAGCTTCACTTTGGCGTTCTATAGTAGCACATGACAAAATAGGAAAAACAGCTAACTTTTTCGATTTGGGTGGACATAGCTTAAGTTCTGCTAAATTGGTCAGTTTAATTCAAAATGAATTTTCAGTAAAACTGAGCCTCAATAAAATCTTTGAACATCCTGATTTAGAAAGTATGGCAAATCATATCGACACAATTAAATTAATCCAACAAAACCAAGATCAAGATCAGGATTCCATAGAAACAGATTTTGAAAACTTTTCAATATAAGATAACCAATAAAATAACTCAATACCAAATGACACTACAGTTTAACTTTAACATGCGAATTTTGAAAAAAATAAGTACCATCCCCAAAAAACAAAGGATTACTACTTTTCTCTTTTTATTTTTAGCTGCATTTACAGCATATGGACAAATAGAAGTTACCGGAAAAGTAATAGATCAAGAAACACAAAAACCTTTGGATTTTGCAGAGGTGATCTTAACCAATACTACCACAAAAAAAATTACAGGTGCTATTACAAGTCTGGAAGGTGATTTTGTA
>JBCCLS010000800.1:0-1671 GCA_039026835.1 Bacteroidota bacterium
AAATTTCTTCCATGGCTTCAGAAATTTTTAACGAAAAACTCTTGCTATACTGCGGAAAAGACAAAGCCACTGTTGTGTTTTTATTCTTGAACTAAAGTCAATTTACTATTGACTACACAAATATAGTTGGTTTCACAAAGTATTTTAATGATATAAATCAGTTAATAGGTTTATACAAAACATGATTAAAATCATATTTTGTGTCACTTCTTCGGCATACATTTGAGATATCATTTTGTATCACTTTATAAAATTCAGGACTATGAAAATAAACATCCAATTTTTGCACATGGCTACCAGTGAAGCTATGGAAACGTATGTAACAAACAAGTTGCATAGATTGGGAAAAAAGTATGATATGATTATTCACATCGATGTACTTTTTAAAAAAGAAAAAGATCCCAAAGGAAGAGGAAATATTTGTGAGATGGAAGTAAGCATGTACGGTCCGAGAATCTTTGCATCTTCTAACGAAGAAAACTATGAAGTCGCGGTAAAACACACCATCAAAGATTTGGAAAAGCAATTAGAGAAACGTAAAAAAGTACTCAAACCCTATACCTAAAATTGATTCCTACATTACAAGAATAATTTTTATCTAAAAATCGGTTGCAATCATCACTGCTGCGACCACTAAAATCGAAGTCTAGTTGTTCAACAAACTGTGGAATGACTAGACTTTTTAGGAGAAAATGATATAGGTTCCAATTACAAGAAGAATCACCAATATGCCAACTGGCGTTGCATATTTCCAGTTCGTAATGTCAACTTCCCTTGTATATTGTTGTTCGTATGCTGCTTCTCGTGGTGACAGCTTCCCGATGAGTAACATGATGCCAATATTCAACACAAATAAAATCGCCATGACATGCAAATAATGCAGATAATTCTCTTTTCCAAATACATAAGGTTGTAATACAAACTGACTTATAATGTATAATAAAGCACCCAAAATAATAGCGATGTTTGCAGCTTTGGCAGGAACATACTTAGTAGTAAATCCTACCACAATAATTGTCAATATAGGAATGCTATAACAACCATTGACTTCTTGTAAATAGGCAAATAATCCGTCAGAAGCATTGGCAATAAAAGGCGCTACACACATGGCCAACAATGCAAGTACAATTCCGAAATATTTACCCACTTTTACCACTTCTTGCTCGGAAGCTTCTTTTTTGATAAATTCTTTGTAAATGTCAACACCAAATAAAGTCACAGAACTGTTCAGCGCACTGTTGAACGAACTCAGAATCGCACCAAATATCACCGCAGCAAAGAATCCGACCAAGGAAGCCGGCAACACTTTTACGACCAATTGCGGATACACCAAATCAGTATCAGTAATACTGCCTTGGAATATGTGAAATGCAATAATTCCTGGAACAACAACAATCAGCGGTCCTAAGATTTTGACAAAAGATGCCAATAGCAAGCCTTTTTGTCCTTCTTTTAAGTTTTTTGCGCCCAAAGCACGTTGTATAATTGCCTGATTGGTTCCCCAATAGAACAATTGTACCAACATCATTCCTGTAAAAATAGTCGCAAACGGAATTTCGGCATCGCTATCGCCAATCGCATTGAATTTTTCAGGATGTTCGTTGACAAGCTTGGAAATTCCTGCAAACATATCACCGTCCCCAATGTATTGCAATCCAAAATACGGAATCA
>JBCCLS010000801.1:0-1665 GCA_039026835.1 Bacteroidota bacterium
CACATTTTAAAGCTCAAAAATAAGCACTACCCAAAGGAAAAAATACAGAGACGCTTCAACAGTAGGCAACTTACGAAATCATTGAATTAGAAGCGCTTCAAACAGATACTGAAGTAACCTTTTTAGTGGGACGAGAAGACGATAAAACCATTCATCCGATTGCCAAAGAAGTACGCCAACAAAACGAATTAAAAAAGAAGCGCGTTCAGGCAGTCATCCATTATATTAAAAATATAGAGACTTGTAAACAGCTACAACTTCTCTCCTATTTTGGGGAAATCAAGAAACAACCTTGTGGCATTTGTTCCGTTTGCAGAGCGCAAAAAAATTCCAATCCAGATAAAACGCTACAATTACTTGTACGAGATGAGATTTTAAAGGTCTTAAAAGAACAACCAAGAACATCCACAGAAATTTGTGCTGTTTTACCATATAGAGAACAGCTTATATTAGAGATAATTCAGTTACTTTTGGAAGCAGAACAGATTACAGTAACAAAAACAAACACGTATACCTTATAGTTTATGAGAGATTTGAGAATCGTTTTTATGGGCACACCTGATTTTGCCGTTGCGACTTTGAAAGCATTGCTAGATGCCAACTACACTGTTGTGGGTGTAATTACGGCGCCAGACCGACCTGCAGGACGCGGGCGTAAGTTGCACCAATCGGCTGTAAAAAAGTTTGCATTGGCTAATAATTTGAAGGTATTGCAACCTACCAACTTAAAGCGACCTTCATTTGTTGAGGAACTGAACGCATTGAAGGCAAATTTGCAAGTTGTAGTTGCGTTTAGAATGCTTCCGAAAGTGGTTTGGCAAATGCCAGAATACGGAACCTTTAATTTGCATGCGTCTTTGTTGCCAGATTACCGTGGAGCGGCGCCTATTAATTGGGCAATTATGAATGGAGAAGCTAAAACAGGCGTGACCACTTTTTTTATTGATGAAAAGATTGATACGGGTGCGATGATTTTTCAGGAAGAAGTTGCTATTGATGCAGACGAAAATGCAGGTTCGTTACACGATAAATTAATGACCGTTGGCAGTACCTTGGTGGTAAAAACGGTACAACATATAGAAAAAGATGCTGTCACTACAACCATTCAGCCTGAAATTGAAGAAACAAAAACGGCACATAAGATTAGCAAAGAGACTTGCAAAATAGATTGGACAGATTCGATAGATACTATATATAATAAGATTCGTGGTTTGAGTCCGTATCCTGCTGCTTGGACAACGTTACATAATGGTGAAGATACCTGTAACATGAAAATTTACGAAATAACAAAAACGTTAGAATCGCATACCAATGCCATCGGAAGTGTGATGAGTACTAGAAAAGAAGTAAAAATTGCAGTGGAAAAAGGATACATTTCTTTAAAGATTGTACAGCTTCCTGGAAAGCGTTCAATGGAAATTAGTGCTTTGTTAAACGGTTTTAGTTTTGAAAAAGACGCAAAAGTCTCGTAACCCTTATATTTACTGATACGAGAGAAAAACAATAAAAATTCGTTGTGTTTATTAACAATCGTGTGAAGTTATCAACAAAAACGGGCATTTCCCGCGCTATTACTTGCATCACAAAGAAATCCGTATAAATTTGTAGTGCTTTTAAAAATAATGTTTAACCAACAATTAATAATTCAACGATTATGAACAAAAC
>JBCCLS010000802.1:0-1665 GCA_039026835.1 Bacteroidota bacterium
CGATGATTGTTGGTGGCTTTTTTGATGCGGAAGATTTATACGGTCCGTTTGAAACCTACAAGACTATAGAAAAGTACAATCCAGATAATTACAACACCATGGTTTTTGGACCTTGGGATCACGGAAGATGGGCGAGAACTCAGGTAAAAAACTTTGTTGGAAACTATTATTTTGGCGATTCTATTTCACTGAACTTTCAACGCGATGTAGAAACCAAATTTTTCAATCACTTTTTAAAAGGTGACGGAAGTAAAAATACAGGATTGCCTGAAGCCTATGTATTCGATAGTGGAAAGAAAAAGTGGAGCAGCTATAACACGTGGCCACCAGCAAACGCTGTAAAGCAAGATATGTATCTCAATGCTGATCAAGAATTATCCGAAACGCGAAAAGGCACGACAAAAGAAGTATTTATTAGCGATTTAAAACGTCCAGTTCCATATACGGAAGATATTAAAACCGTATTCACACCAAGAAAATATATGACAGACGATCAACGTTTTGCAGCACGTCGTCCAGATGTGTTGATCTTTGAAACGGAAGTGTTGACAGAAGATTTTACCCTTGCAGGCGATATCATGGCAAAGTTACAAGTAGCCACTACAGGAACAGATGCAGATTGGGTTGTAAAAGTTGTAGATGTACATCCACCAGATGCTGAAGAGCAAGAATCAGGAATGCAAGACCATTTAAAAATGAGCAATTATCATTTAATGGTACGAAGTGAAGTCATGCGCGGGCGTTTTCGAAACAGTTTTGAAAATCCAGAACCATTTGTGCCGAACAAAAAGACCGCTGTAAACATCAAGTTGCAAGATGTGTATCACACCTTTAAGAAAGGACACAAATTACAGATTCAAGTACAAAGCACATGGTTTCCACTAATTGATTTGAATCCACAAACGTTTGTGCCAAATATTTACAAAGCCAAAGAAGAAGATTTCCAAAATCAGACACATACAGTTTTCAACGATTCTAAGATTGAGTTTACGGTGTTGCGATAGGCTGTTAGACTTGTTCTCGTGCAGGCGGGAACCTTTTAGATTCTAGATATGTTTGATATGTCACTACGATGAACTTAAGACGCGGTAGTCCTTCTCTAAAGGAGTAAATTACTGTATCAGGAATTCAAAAACGAGACTGTCTAAAAAGTTTATGAAAACGTCATTCTGAGCTTGATGCTGAAATAAATTCAGCACAGGCTTCAGAATCTTATCACGCTGATTTTAGCTGTTATGAGAAACCGAATCATACTGAATCAAGTTCAGCACATGAGTTCGGTTTGATGAAATCTGTACTTTTTAGACAGTCTCATTTTTACTTTCAACTGTAACATTTCTAAAAACTTGATCTCTTTACTTTGAAAAAACACTAAAAGTTAAATTTCAAGTAATTAAAACATGAAAAAAAGTATCTTCCTACTATTGCTTTCCCTTGTAATTATACACAACTTACATGCACAAAGCAACAGACAAATTGTAGATTTCAAGTTTGAAGGCGTTGTACTCAATGGTGTATTGAATACTCCAAAAGATCAAAAATCCAAAGGAATTGTATTGATCATTCACGGATCAGGAAAAACAAATGCTGTTGCCCAAAATTGGTATTCAGATATCAGAGAACGAATTGTACAAACAGGCTACACTACCTATATGTGGGACAAGA
>JBCCLS010000803.1:0-1664 GCA_039026835.1 Bacteroidota bacterium
GTCTATTTGTTTAAACTTAAACTCAGAGTACTCTTCTACTGCTGCTTTGTCTATCAGCTTGATGCGTTCTCGCAAATAAGTCCGCTTATAAATTTGTTGTGAACCCCTTTTTCTGCCATACTCAAACCTAAAGCTTTTGCCAAGTATTACCGCCGACTCTTTGTTCCATTTTTGGGGCACTACAGTGGCTGTAAAGTCGGTATCGAACGTACCCCATATTTCTTGTCTTACTTCTTTAGCCGCAAACGACAATTGTTGGGCTTGTAGGGCAGGTGCTATCAACCATAGCCATACAAATAATTTGATGTGTTGTTTCATAAATATAATCCTCTGGAGATCACCAATTAGTTATTTTTCAATATCAATAGTCCATAGCATTTGGTCGATGGTCGATAGTTCAATGCTGTTTTCCTAAGCCCTATTAGGCTGAAAGTTGTGGTGGCGCTTAGTCCACAGTCGATGGTCAACGGTCGACAGTAGTTGTGCGCATTCTGTAAATTTTCCACTGCGTAACCAATCAATTGAAGCCCTGTGCTTATGCAGCTAATCAACCTAAAAAGCGTTGGACAATTGAATATAGACGATATGTGTTTAAAAAAGAAATTTTTTTGGTTGGGATGAGGAGACAATGAAGCTGTTTAAGGTATAATTCCCCAAAAGAGTTGTAGAAAGATTTTTTAAATTTAAATGCGAATAAAAACAAAAAAATCAATCTACAACAATGCTAAAATTAAGAAAAAAAGTAATAGAAGCCGAATTAGTACCTCATTTGAGTCAAGGCAGTCGTGGTCCAAAACCATTGGTAGGCACTTGGCAAATAGTACGCGCCATTCTTTACCGCCTAAAAACGGGTTGCCAATGGCGTGAGCTTCCCATACAAAGCTTGTTTAACAAGCCAGTAACGTGGGAATCAGTGTACTACCATTTTCGCAAATGGTCAAGGGACGGTAGTTGGCGACAAGTTTGGATAGCACTGCTAAAGCTCAATAAACAATTATTGAATATGTCGAGTGTGTCTCTGGATGGTTCTCACACGATTGCTAAACAAGGAGGTGAAATGGTTGATTATCAAGGCAGAAAGAGAGCAAAAACGACCAATATGTTGTTTTTGACAGATTCGCAAGGTATTCCATTGGCTTGTTCTTCGCCAATGGCAGGTAACCACCATGATTGTTTTGATATTTTAACATCAATGGAGCATATAGAAAAAGTATTTGCTGAAACAAGTATCAGCTTAGATGGACTTTTTATGAATGCTGATGCTGGATTTGATAATCACACACTCAGGGATTGGGCGGAAAGCAAAGGAATACATGCCAACTTCTGTTTCAATAAAAGAAATGCTAAAAAAGCGCATAGAAATGACCTGTATTTTGATTCGCTACTCTATCAGCAGAGGTTTGTTGTAGAAAGAACAAATGCTTGGATTGATAGCTTCAAAGCTCTCATTATCAGGTATGAAAAACTAACTCAAACTTGGTTATCTATGCACTATTTGGTTTTCGCTGTTATACTATTGAGGAAAATCGGATATAAACTTTAAACAACTTCATTATTAGATAATGATGAAATAGGCTTTGGTTCTACTGAATTTATTATTCTTAGAGGCAAACACAGAGATTTACGTTGCTTTGCTGCTTGCTTATCCCGTTCTGATAAGTTCA
>JBCCLS010000804.1:0-1661 GCA_039026835.1 Bacteroidota bacterium
ATAAAACCAAAAATAAAATTACCTACGAATATGTGGTTTGGGATGGAATCAACGATCAACAAAAAGACATCAATGCGTTGGTGAAATTTTGTAAAGATGTACCGAGTAAAGTCAATCTTATTGAATACAATCCAATTGACGATGGCGAATTCCAACAAGCAAGTAACAAAGCCATTGATCGCTATGTAAATTCACTAGAACAAAACGGTATTACAGTAACGGTAAGGCGTTCGCGCGGAAAAGACATCGATGCTGCTTGTGGACAGCTGGCAAATAAAGAATAGTTGTTTTAATGTAACAATTTGATGATTTGAAAAGTAGGTACTACGATTTGTCATTGCGAGGAGTTTACGACGAAGCAATCTGTTTCCAGTAAAAACATATAATTTTCTTTGAAATACATTGATAGATTGGTATACTTTCAAATCAACACATTTTCAAATTGACATATAAAAAAACCTTCAGAGCATACACTCCAAAGGTTTTACTTTTTTCTTATAAACTATTATGTCTTTTTATTGCTTCACTACTTTATATGAACTTACATTATCACCAATAGTGACAACCATAATATAGTTTCCTGCTTGTAATGAAGAAATATCTACTTGTTTGCTCGAAAGAATGCTTTCATCAGCGCGAAGTACTTCTTGTCCAAATAAAGTTACAATTTTCAGATTGTCAATTGGCATAGTACTTTCAAGCTGTATCAAACCTGTTGTTGGATTTGGATAATACTTAAAATCAATGGCATTTGCTTCTGGTACCGACAAAGGATCAGATTCTGTAGTGAAACTCCAAATGGCAGAACCAACGGCATCTCCACCTGCATTCTTAGCAACAATTTGCCAATAATACACTGTATCATAATCAATTCCTGTGATATTTACCATAGGATTTCCAATAGTTCCTAACAAACCTAAGGTTGAAGGTGAATCTCCCAAATACACGTCATAACTAGTAGCAGGATCTCCTGTAGTTGCTGCTTGCCAAGAAAAAGGCACAGAATTGTTATCCATAGCGTCAACTACAACGTCAACCGCCATGTCTGCTGGCGTAGGTGTTGTTGCTGGATCCGGTGCAGTTGCATTCTGATTTTCAAAGTCAACATTGTCTATAAATAAAGCATCTCCGTCGTTTTGTGTCCAAACGAAGGCAATATAGACGCTTTGCCCTTCATACGCTGATAAATCTACTTCGTGTCTCGAAAACTGAAGTCCAACACCATTCGTAACATCAGGTTCAGTTTGTGTATCCACAATCACAAAATCAGCGTGTGTTGTTTGTGAAGAGCCTGTAGAAACTCTCACCGTTAATGTAGATCCGTAATCAATGGTGGCAGAATCTGTTTGATCAAATACCAACAGCGAGTTGGTAGTTGTAATCGCAACTTGAGGCGTTACCAACCAATCTTCTGCTACATTGGCAACAGCTTCCCATACAACGACCATATAGCCATTTGCATTGTGTTGCCAGTCTTCTACTGTACCTTCACCATTTGTTCCAATAAACGTTGCCCATGTTGCGGGTAGTTGTGTATCAAATGTTTCAGGAAATTGAGCGTGTGCTTTTAAACAAAAAAGTGCACACAAAAATAAAAATGTAATTTTTCTCATAAACGAGGCTTTAAATGTTAACCTTTTAAAGTTATAAAAAAATATAAC
>JBCCLS010000805.1:0-1661 GCA_039026835.1 Bacteroidota bacterium
AATCATGAATCGCAACATAGTGAGAATTTAAAAAAGTAATTTTTCCGTCAATTCGTTTTATTTAGATCAACAAGTTTGTGGTTTTATTCCACCTCTTGAAAAAGCAGTGGAACTCGCACAGATTCCTGATAGTTACTTTAAAAGCGAAACCTATCTTGCCCAATTATGAAGGTGCAGCATTGTAACCGTATGCGAATAATTGATCAATTCTCCATAGAAGTTCTCTAATATTCTTAAATTTGGCTTTCCATCAAATTTACGATTCATGGCAGACCAAAAACGACTTTTTTTACTAGATGCATACGCGCTTATTTTTAGAGGATATTATGCTTTTATCAAAAACCCAAGAATCAACTCGAAAGGGTTTGATACATCTGCAATTCTAGGATTTACCAACTCTTTGTTAGATGTGATAAAACGCGAACGTCCTGATCATTTAGCAGTGTGCTTTGATCGAGGTGGAAGTGTTGATCGTACCGAAGTGTTCCCTGAATATAAGGCGAATCGACAAGAAACGCCAGAGCCTATTACACTGGCAATTCCATATATAGAAAATATTTTAAAAGCTATGAAGATTCCAGTAATTGTCAAAGCTGGCTACGAAGCCGACGACATTATTGGAACACTTTCCAAAAAAGCAGAAAAACAAGGATATCAAACGTTTATGGTAACGCCTGATAAGGATTTTGCACAGTTGGTTTCTGACAATATATTCATGTATCGTCCGCGATTTGGTGGCGGTTATGAAACGTGGGGCATCAAAGAAGTACAAGAAAAGTTTGGCGTAGAACGTCCAGAACAAGTCATTGATTTCTTAGGAATGATGGGCGATTCTGTAGATAATATTCCCGGATTGCCAGGCGTTGGTGAAAAAACAGCCAAAAAATTCCTGGCTGCGTATGGCACAATGGAAGGCCTGCTAGAAAACACACACGAACTGAAAGGAAAGATGAAGGAGAAAGTAGAAAACAATGCAGAATTGGGCTTACTTTCCAAGAAACTTGCTACTATTATGCTAGATGTTCCTGTGGAATTTAACGAAGATGATTTTGAAATGTGCGACCCAGATTTGGAAGCTGTAAAAGAAATCTTCAATGAACTAGAATTCCGTCGATTGCTTGATAATTTAATCAAAACATTTAGTGCTCCCGAAGAAACTTCTGCGGAAGCAACAACCAAAACGCCTGCTGCTAAAAAGACGAATTCGGATGGACAATTTGATCTGTTTGCCGTGCCAGGAAGCGGAAATACTAGCGAAGCTACGGCAACTTCAGGATATCAAACTATTGAAACTACAGAACATTTTTATCAATTGGCAAATACGCCTATGTCGCGAAAAATATTGCTTCAAAAATTAGTAAAGCAGCAAAGCGTATGTTTTGACACCGAAACTACAGGTTTAAAAGCATTGGAAGTTGAATTGGTTGGTGTTGCTTTTTCTTGGGAAAAAGGAAAAGGATATTATGTAGCATTTCCCGAAGATCAAACAGAAACACAGACAATCTTGGAGGAATTCCGTCCGTTTTTTGAGAGTACAACCATTGAAAAAGTAGGACAAAATTTAAAATACGATATCAAAGTATTGTCAAATTATAATATGACAGTACAAGGTCCAATTTTTGACACGATGATTGCGCATTATTTGATCAATCCTGATATGC
>JBCCLS010000806.1:0-1657 GCA_039026835.1 Bacteroidota bacterium
GTAGTGAGTATTGAGATGTTAGTATTGAGTATTGAGATATTAGTATTGAGATTATTTCAATCAACAATCGTCAATCCTAAATCTAAAATCGTACATCAAAAATCGTACATCAAAAATCATAATTCCGAAATCTCTTCCCGCAATTTTGCCAAGGCTCTGTAAATACGCTTTTCAACAGCTTTGGTCGAAATCTCCAAAATTGCCGCAATTTCCTTGTGTCGTTTCCCTTCCACGCGATTCATCAAAAAAGCAGTCCGTTCCGATTCAGTCAACTTATTAATGGCGCGTTCTAATTTTTGTAAATATTCCTGCTCTTGCATCAAAAATTCAGGACTTTCATTGGTATGCGATTTTGGCTTTATTTTTTGATGCTGCAATACTACTTTATGATGTTTTACTTCATTCAGCATCATGTTGTTACCAATGGTGAATACATAGCTTTTTGCCTTTTCGGGAGTCACTTTTCCACAATTTTGCCACAGTTTGGTAAAAGCTTCCTGAGTTTTGTCTTCCGGATTCAAATAATCACCAAACTTATAATACAAATATGAATATAAACTCTGGTAATGTTTCTTGAAAAAACTCGAAAACATCACTTCGTTACAAATATTATCTTGGAGCGATTTTGGCATTTGTGTTGGCTTAAGCGAAATCAAAAATAGATATAAATTTTTTATAAATAAAGGTGGGAATTTTGCTGTTTGAGTTGTTAAATTAATAGCATACTAAAAGAGTAGACTATTTTTTTATGAATATTATGAATGTGATGAAAGTTGTTAAAATGGTGTTTTCGCTTTGCGCGATCATTCTTTGTGTGTATGCCTGCCAAGAAGAAACGGTACAAACTTCCGAACCTGATGCACAAACTACATTAATTGCCAATTCCAATTTGCCACGGTTGATGGAACGCGTTTCACTTTTAGACGGTTCGCTGGATAATTTTATAGACAATGCAAATTGTTTTTTGGTCGATTTACCTGCTACAGTCGCTGTCAATGGCGTTACATTCACAATAGAAAGTACGAACGATTACGAAGCAATTCTTCAAGCAATAAATCAATCGGATGATCCTACGATTGCTATCAACTATCCGATTACCATTATTTTGAGTAATTATACTGAGATTGTCATAGAAAATGAGCAAGAATTAGTGTCACGAATCTCCAATTGTACGGGACCTAATCAGCCTGATATTGATATAGAATGTATTGATTTCCAATATCCGTTTAGTATTGCTGTTTTTGATTCAAATTTTGATGTCATTGAAACACAGAATATTACAGATGATGAAACATTATTTTACTTTTTGCAGACACTTTCTAGTGGTGTGGTGGCAAGTATTAACTATCCAATTAACCTTCAACATGCAGATGGTACTGTAACTACAGTCAATACTAATACTGCATTAGAAACTGCAATTGCAGCTGCAGAAAATACTTGTGACGAAGATGATGATAACAGTTTTAATGATGCCAATTGTACAGAAGCACAAGTTACGGCAAGTTTGCTCAACTGTTTTTGGCGAATGACCAATTTTACAGGAAATACACAATTGCAATACGAATTTTATTTTAGTGATGACGGAGCGTTTACGTTTTCTACAGATCCTTCAAGTAGCTCAGCATTTACAGGAAACTGGGAAGTTACTATATCACAA
>JBCCLS010000807.1:0-1642 GCA_039026835.1 Bacteroidota bacterium
CTTTGCCTGTGGGTTGGTGTGCAATTGAACGCACAAACCATTACTTTGGACAGTATTAAAAAACTGAACGATGCAGCGTTCAATCTTTCTCGCGATTACAGTTACGGAAAAGCGCTTTCGTACAGTTACATTGCTATACAACATGCAACTGCAAAAGAAGATGCGTCTTCGTTAGCTTCAAGCTATCATACATTGGCAAGTACGTATCGACGCATGCAATATCTTGGAAAAGCTAAAAAATATTTTGAAAAAGCATTAGAGATTCACAAAGATGAAAACAATACACGGCAAATTTTATTGGTGTATCAAGATTTGGCTACAATGTCTTTAGAATTGAAACAATTAGAAGCTTCTCACAAATATCTAAACAAAGCGGATGCTGTTGCGGCAACTTCTGACAATATTGAAGATGTAATATTACTCGATTGGGCAAAAATTGCATTGCTGCAAGAAGAAAAAAAGTATGATGCGGTATTGATATTTGTCAGTGAAATGGAGATACGCGTAAAAGCTTCTCAAAAAAACAAGTTATTCCAAACTGCTAGACTCAATTATTTGGAATTCATAAAAGGAGATGCCTACTACCATTTGGGCGAGTATGCTAATGCGCAAAAATTCTTGGAAAAACATGTAGATCTTGAATATGTTCATGTAAATGATTTGGCAACGTCGTACAGTCACTTAGCTATTATTTACAAATCGCAAGGCAATATTGAAAAACAGCGAGAAGCAGAACTCAATTATCAAGTCAATCTCAAAAAGCAGCTTGAAGACGATCGAAATCGTTTGGAAGGAGAACTGCAAGCGGACTTTAGTTTGTCTGAGGATCAAATTCAGTTGGAAGAATTGGAAGCCAAAAATTATCAAACTAGTATTATTGTCAATCGATTCAAAATCGTATTGATCATTATTGCTCTTTTATTGATTGGATGTTTGATTTTGGGAACGCTCATTATCAAAGCGATTTACAAAAAAATCAAAAGCAATAAACTGTTACGCATCAAGCAAAATATTTTGGAAGAAGCCCGACTGAAAGCAGAAATGACTTCCAAAACAAAATCCAATTTCTTTTCTATGATGAGTCACGAATTGCGAACGCCTTTGTATGCAGTTACCGGAATTACGCATTTGTTGTTGGAAGAAAACCCGAGACCTTCGCAACAGCAATACTTAAAATCATTAAAATTTTCGGGCGATCACTTGTTGTCATTGGTGAATAATATTTTGCAAGCAAATTCACTGGAAGAAGATACAATTGCTATTGGCGCTTCTACATTTAATTTGAAAGTGAATATTGACAATATCATCAAATCGTTTGACTTATTGATTAGAGATCGCGAAAATGAACTCAACATTGCGTACGACAAGGAAATTCCCGAATTGCTGGTTGGCGATAGTTTAAAAATTTCTCAAATATTGATAAATCTTATCAGCAACGCCATTAAGTTTACCGAAAAGGGAACTATTCGTTTGAGTGTTGAAAAAGTAGACGAGACAGACACAGATGTACAATTGCACTTTTGTGTACAAGATACAGGTGTGTCTGTCTCGTCTACTTTTTCAACACTCAAACGAATAGTTCCCTTTTCGGTAAACTTAATGGCGTTGCTGATAAGATTTATCAATATTTGAGAAATTTTTA
>JBCCLS010000808.1:0-1636 GCA_039026835.1 Bacteroidota bacterium
ACAGAAAGCATTCTCAAAGAATATACAGTTAGTGGTAACGTGTACAATGCAAAAGAAAATTCTCGTGCAGTAGGATTCACTGTAAAAGCAGTTGATGTAGATGTTGTGGGTGAAAACGTACTTGACAAAGAAGTAGTCACAGATGCAGAAGGAAACTATACCATTACCTACAATTACCCAGATTTTGCGCGAACTAAAAAGGAAGTTGGCGGCGCAGATATTGTGGTGTATGTGTATGATAAAAAAGGAAAACTTGTGGCAAAATCCGACAAACGTCCCAACTCAGGTAGAAACACGAAAATTGATTTGAAAATAGGGTAAACACATACCATTACAATCCTCAAAACTCTTCGATCATTTCAATTGAAGAGTTTTGAAATGTAAAACGAAAAATATATTTAACCATCAACCAACAAAAGTTAAATCCATGCTAAAGAATACCAGAAACCGAATTCTACAGTTATTTTAGCAGTCTTAAAAATGTTTTCATAATACATAAAATATACCTATTTTTGCCAGATGTTTAAAAAGATGCATAAATTTCTATACCTAGTTTTAGCAGTAATTACGCTTGCTTCTTGTAGCGAATACCAAAAAGCACTCAAGTCCGAAGAAACCAAAGTAAAATACGATCTTGCAGAGCGTTATTACAAGGAAAAAAAGTTCAAAAAATCGAGTCGACTTTTTGAGCAAATTGTTCCTAAATACCGTGGAAAACCACAAGGAGAACGCGTTACATTTTTGTACGCTCGCACCTTGTTTGAAATTGAACAATTTCTCATTTCAGGATATCAATTTGAGCGTTTTGTGCGTTCGTATCCAAAAAGTGATAGTATTCAGGTAGCATCTTTCTATGAGGCAAAAAGTTATTACATGCAATCGCCTCGTTACAGTATAGATCAAAAAGATACATACACTGCGATTAACAAATTACAAGCTTTTATCGATACGTATCCTGATTCGGAATACCTAACCAAGGCAAATGAAATGGTAGACGAATTGACATCAAAAGTAGAAAAGAAAGCCTACGAAATTGCAAAGCAATACAACACCATTTCAGATTACAAAGCATCAATAAAAGCTACGGAAAACTTTTTATCTGACTTCCCGGGAACAGAATTCAGAGAAGACGCAATGTACTTGCGTTTAGAAGCCATGTACAATCTAGCAATGCGAAGTTTTCAATCTTTAATGCAAGAACGTTTTAATGAAGCATCGTCAGCATACAAATCGTTGATGAAGTTTTATCCAGAATCAAAATACAAAGAAGAAGCTGACAAAATCATGGCTTCGATCACAGAAGAATTAGCAAAATTTTCAAAATAACAATTATGGTTGATATTAAAAACTTAGACGCGCCAATCAGTACCAAAACTATTGAAAGAAACCAGTTTGATGCACCTACAAATAACATTTACGAAGCAATATCTGTAGTGGCTAAAAGAGCCGTTCAAATCAACTCTGAAATCAAAAAAGAATTGATCGAGAAATTAGATGAATTTGCTACACACAACGATAGCTTAGAAGAAATCTTTGAAAACAAAGAGCAAATAGAAGTATCTAAATTCTACGAAAAACTTCCAAAGCCACATGCAATCGCAGTACACGAGTGGTTGGAAGACAAAATATACTACCG
>JBCCLS010000809.1:0-1632 GCA_039026835.1 Bacteroidota bacterium
AACAGTTACAAGATGGTGTATGGCAATTATTGTATGTTGTTTGTTATCATCATGTTATAGTGTTCGATTAAAGAATCAGTATGGTGATCCTGAACCCGATCCTTTGAACGATGTGGACACGTATTATCGCTACATGAAAGTACGTGAAATTAAAGAAACGGTGAACGCTTCTATCATAGAAAATTTTGAAAGAATTATTGATGATTGTCCGCAAGGAATTTACATTGTGGAATACAGGAATACGTTTGGCGGTTTGTTATTGAATTTAGTCACTTTTGGCAGTAAGCGCAGAGTGAAAGCAAAATATGTTTGTTTAAAACCTACAAATTAATTCAGATGGCTACCACAAGATCACATCCAAAAAGTTCATGGGATACAATGCATAACAACGGTCCCTTTTCTTTGAAAACACTTCACATTACTGAGCTAGAAGGTTCAGCGAACATGTTTTCTAAATACGATCGCTACAATGATGTGGCAACCGAAATTCAACGACTCATTCGTGAAGCAGCAGATAAAAATGAAGGATTCCGTCCGTACGGTTCTGCTTGGTCATTATCACACATCGCACACCAAAAAGACAACATGCATTTTAATGGTTTTATGAGCATTCATATTCCAGTACCACACGAATTTTCACATGAAGATTCACCGTATGCCAATGAAAATTTATTCTTTTTTGAATGTGGAAATACGATCAAACGAATTTCTGAAGTATTAAGTTCGCACGGAAAATCTTTAAAAACTAGTGGTGCGAGTAATGGACAAACTATTGCAGGTTGTATTTCTACAGGCGTTCATGGAGCTGGATTGAACATAGGTTCGATACAAGATTATGTAGTGGGATTGAATTTAATTATTGGCGATAAACCCACGGATATTGTGTATTTGGAACGACATACCAAACCAGCACTAAATGATGATTTTGCTAAAAAAATTAATGCACGAGTGATTCGAAATGATCACTTATTCAATGCAGCTTTAGTAGGATTGGGTGCTTTTGGATTTATCCATGGTGTGGTGATTGAAGCTGAAGATCGTTTTCTGCTGAAACGTTATGTTCGGAAAATAGATAAAAACCTAGCGATGGAATTGGCAGATACAATGGATTTTAAAAATTCAACGTTCAAAATAGATGGTGAAGTAGATGAAGATGGCAAACCCTTGCGTCCGTATCATTACAAAGTGTTCATCAATCCGTATGCGGATGAAGCGGAATATGTGGTGGAAGTGATGTATAAAAAACCATATAGAACAGATTATATTGACCCAATTCCAGATATTAAAAAGTCAATTTATAAAGACTTGATTTATTTGCTGATTAAAATTTCGGAGAAGTTCCCGAAAAGCATTCCTTGGTTTATAAAAAAGTTACGCAAAACCATTCTGCCAGCAGTCAACGAAGAAACGGAAGGAACTTTATATGAAATTTTTTGGGATGCGCCGTATCAAGGTCCTGCGTTTGCCTGTTCGGTCGGAATTGATCATACACATTCGTCCAAAGCATATCAAATTTTAGAAGAAATGACCCAAAAAGAAGGTCCGATCCCTGGAATTTTTGCCATGCGATTTGTAAAACAAACTAACGCTACACTCGGATTTACTAAGTTCCCTATCACCTGTATGTTAGAG
>JBCCLS010000810.1:0-1630 GCA_039026835.1 Bacteroidota bacterium
GATAAATCAATACTTTATTTGTATTTTTGTCGGTAGCAAACAGATAAAATGATACTATCTTTTTACAAATATCAAGGAACAGGAAATGATTTTGTGCTCATTGATAACCGACAACAATTATTTTCCAAAAATGATACCAAACTGATTCATTTTTTGTGTGATCGAAAATTTGGCATTGGTGCAGATGGTTTGATTCTTTTAGAAGATCATGATCAGTACGATTTTAAAATGGTGTACTACAATGCAGACGGAAACGAAAGTACAATGTGTGGCAATGGTGGACGATGTATAGTAGCTTTCGCGAATTTTCTCGGAGTAATTCAAGAAGAAACTACTTTTATAGCAATTGATGGCACGCATTACGCAACGATTGAAGGTGATATTGTCAATTTGCAAATGCAAAATGTATCAACCATTGAAACACACGAAAATCATTTGTTTTTGGATACAGGTTCACCGCATCATGTTACTTTTTCAGAAAATATAAGTCAACTTGACATAAAATCAGAAGGTGCCGCCATTCGGTATGGAGCTCCGTATTATGAAGAAGGTGCCAATGTAAATTTTGTTAAGAAAATTTCGGATACCAAATTCAGAGTGCGCACCTACGAAAGAGGTGTAGAAGATGAAACGCTTTCCTGTGGGACAGGTGTAACGGCAGTAGCATTGGCAATGCATCATTTACAAGAAACAACATCAAACACAGTTATGTTGCAAGTAGAAGGCGGAAACCTAGAAGTTTCTTTTCAACGCGATGCAACTGCATACACAAATATTTTTCTCAAAGGAAAAGCAACACAAGTATTTAAAGGGGAAATTTCATGCTAACACTTACAGGCGAAAAATTATTTTTACGGGCACTAGAACCAGAGGATTTAGATTTTATCTATGCAATAGAAAATGATGAAACTATTTGGGAAATTAGTGCGACGCAAACTCCATATTCACGATTTTTGATCAAGCAATATTTAGAAAATGCACATCAAGATATTTACGAAGCCAAACAATTACGCTTGGTGATGATGAATGCCAAAAAAGAAAATGTAGGCTTGATTGATCTTTTTGATTTTGATCCTAAAAACAAACGTGTCGGTGTAGGCTTGCTGATTGCGCGAAATGAATTTAGACATAAAGGTTATGGAAAAGAAGCTTTGCAGTTGGTATGTAAGTACGCGTTTAAACATTTGCAAGTCCATCAATTGTATGCCAATATTGGGGAAGATAATGAAGCGAGCATTAAATTGTTTGAAAGTGTTGGTTTCCAAAAATCCGGAATTAAAAAAGACTGGATATGTGTTGATGGTGGATTTAAAAATGAATTGTTATATCAAAAATTAAACTAAATGTATATCCGTAAAATACTCGTTGGAATTTTAATTATTGGTGTCATCGTAGGTTGTTTTTTGATGTATAGCATCTCACAAACGATTTTTAAGCCAATTACAGCATTCAATAACGATGAAGCGTATCTGTATATTCCTTCTAATTCTGATTTTGAATTTGTAAAGAAAGAAATAGCTCCCTTACTAAATGATATGCAAGCTTTTGAAACACTCGCTAAAAAGCTCGGATATACAAAACGGGTCAAAGGAGGAAAGTATATCATCCGAAAAGGAATGAATAGCAATGA
>JBCCLS010000811.1:0-1617 GCA_039026835.1 Bacteroidota bacterium
ATTCTGACATGATTTCATACGTATCTTTCATTCCTAAGTCTTGTCCGCCATACAATCTAGCATACGGATTCATGCTATTAAAAACTTCAGAAAGCATTTTGCCAGCTTCTGCTGATGAATAAATATACATTGTATTTGCTAACTTATCTTTGTGTTTGAAGTCAGATAAATTTGCTGCCAACTTGCCGTTAGAAAAAATCTCGTCTGCACCTTTTTCATCATTAGTAACGAATATTGCATTGTCTTTTAAAAGAACAAACATATCGTCAGAAAGTTTGAAATAATTTTTCCCTTTGCTTTCAGGACGTTGCATCATCATTGCAAATCCCATGAGACTTTCAAACTTCTCCATATCTTTAATAGAATACGCTCCGTAGAAGTATGGAACTTTCTTATCAAAAACTTCAAATTCTGGACCTTCGTAGTTATAGGTGCGAATGCTATCCTTTACAGTAATGCCTTCTGTGACTCCTAAAATCATTGATTCACCAAAAATACCCAACATGTCGTCTGTGCTCATTTGAAGCATTCCGTTCAATTGTGTATCAGCCATTCCCATACCTGCTTTTAATTGATTTCGCATAGTTTCTGGCAACAACTTATTATCTTGTAAACTTTCTATATGCTTGTACAGTCCTTTGAAGTCAATAGACATTTTCATCACTACAGGAGCATTTGTAGGAATCATGTTTAGTAGATTTGCATCATACTCTTTAGACATCCATGAATCATATCCTATAAGTGATTTTACATCATCATTGAATTTCAATTGTGTTTTAGTGTATACGCGATCTTCTTCAAAATTACCATAATATACCAAGTTGTTGTTTTCAACGTCCATGTCAACTTGAAGCATCGTTTTTGCAAGTGGTTTTAAAGTAGCACTCAATGGCGTAGAAGTGAAGTGCATTCCCATGTCTTTGCTTGTATCAAAGAAACCTTTAAAATAATTTGTAGCGTTGATATTTTCAGAAGATTCTAACTTTGTCAAGTTGATCAATTCCTGATCTACATACTCATCGCCTACAACAACCAATGCTGTTTTGTCGTTCCAGCCGATCGCCATATCTCTACTAGAATACACTGTAAAAGCATCGCCTTTCCCAACATTTTCTTGTTTTTTAGCTCCTCCAGGAATTTTGTCTAACATTGGCGTAATCATGTTCGCAAAAGAAGCAGCATCATTAATTGGAATAATTAATCCTCCTGATCCAGAATTACGCTCATACGTCATAAATCCTAAAATAAAATCATTGCGAAAAGTAGATTTCATATTTTCAGCATTCACATACTCATCCATGAATGCTTTCAGTTCTTGAGGAGCATTTTGCTCAATCATTTTACTGACGCTTAAACTTTTAAAATCAACATTGCTACTTTTCTCAGCTAATGAACCTAAGTTCATATACATTACTCCAACCGCATCTTTTGGGATGTAAGACGATTCAGAGTTTTTGTTTCCACAACTAACAACCACTAAGGCGAGTGCGAACAGACATAAAATTTTTTTCATATTACATGAAGTCTTTAAGGTTTACTATTATTTATTATTAATCTGTGGAGGAATGCAAATTTAACAATATCTATTTCTTTAAAAATAAAAAGACGATAAAAATG
>JBCCLS010000812.1:0-1612 GCA_039026835.1 Bacteroidota bacterium
ATCCTTTAGGTTATTTTCAATGCCATATTCATTAAGGATGAAGCTTAAATCTTCCTTCTTAATCTCGCTCTTAATCACATGTAACATGTCATTAATGAGGTGATTTTTTTTGAACGGATTTAATTCTGGTTCTTCAGATTTCGTTGGATTTATATGTATCGAAACGGATTCAGCCGTTTGTTTTGTAACACCTTCAGATCCTCCAAAATTTACTACCCAATCAGGTAATACATATCCGTCAGTCATCATCATTAATGTTGCTTCTGGATTCATTTCATTTAAAATGTTGATTAATTCTTTTACTTTCATATTTGTTTGATTTGCGTAGCTTGAATGCTACTGTTTTTATGCAACTCTCAAATACTTGTTGAGAGTTGCGAAATTTGATTCTATTAATTTTTGCGCCATCAATGGCACTACTGAATTACCTATAAATTTTAGTTGATTTGTTTTCGTTCCGGTTAACTTAAAATCAACAGCAAATCCTTGTATCGTTTTTAGCTCTGAAACTTTTAACATGCGAATTTTTATATCTGAAATTTGATTCTGCTGCATGAACTCAACGATCAATTTTTCTGTTTCATTTCTGAAAGGTCGTGTCACATTTTCAAATTCAAGTTCTTGGTTTGCAGTTATTAGATAAATTGGTTTTTTATCCATTCGTGCAATTAATGTTTGCGATGGTTCATCAATTGATTTTCCTTTGTTTTGAAATTGCGTATCAACTGTCCATTGCGCGCTTACCAAGTTATGTTTTGGTCTGGTCGTTAATGTTCCTGCTGGAGATTCAATAGAACTATGAGTTGCCGTTGAATAATCATAATTGATAAAGTGTGCAGCATAACGTTCTTTTGTTGTTAATGTATTACATGGATCGTCTACGCTATGTGCTGCGCCATTTCCATAATACGAAGTGAGAAATACTGCTGCATGAGTTCTACTTGTTAGAATAGTTCCTAATGGATCGTTTTTACTGCTGGATTTAAAAGTAGGATCACCACCATTATATCTTTTGATAAACATTCCTTCACTTGAAAACTTGATTAATCCTGCATAAATTCTTTTGAGTGTGTTTTCGGAATATGGTTTCCCCATCTTAGTTTTACCAAAAATAGAACTTCCATGATCTTGCAAATCCAATACTTCTTTTACTGCTTTCCATGGCTTAAATTCAGTTCCACTTAGTTTACTTCTTTTAATGTGCGTTTGTTTCGGAAATTCAATTGGCATGCCAATACGAGCAAAAACGCCAAAGTATCGCTGACGTGAAGTATATGCGCCAAAATCAGCACTATTTAACAACGCATATTTGTAATCATAACCGTAGAAACGAATAGCGTTGCACCATCTGTTATAATCAACTCCTTTGAGTTCTTTAATTGGTTTTCCTTTTTTGTCCAATTCGCCCCAAGTGAGGAATTCGCGAACATTTTCAATGTATATAGAATCAGGATCAAGTTGTTCAATGTATTTATATAAATGATCTGCAAGCGTTCGACTATCGGCATCACGCGATAATCCGCCTTTTGCTTTGCTGAAATGTGTACATTCCAAACTAGCCCAAATATTTACGATCGCGTTTGGATTTTCTTTGCGCAGCTCGTCAAAGTTG
>JBCCLS010000813.1:0-1603 GCA_039026835.1 Bacteroidota bacterium
CTACATATGTAAAACAGTGCTGGTATAAATGTTTAGATAGTGCAAACTCACTAATTCCTGCTGAAAAAATCAAGGTGGACGAAGAAGAAAAAAAAGTTAAAAAATTTAGTACTACGCAAAACTGTAGTTTGTAATTTAAAGGTTGACAAAGTACGAGGTGGAGGAGAATCACACTTTAATACTGTTTGCCCGTTTTGCAATACAGATAAAGATTTGTGTGAAACCATTCAAGGCGAACTATAATACGTAAAAAGTATATCAAATTCAGAAGCTTTCAGGAAACTGGAAGCTTTTTTTGATAGCATCTTGTTTCTGTCAGATTTTGATAGGTTTCTTTTCAAACAAAAAAATTGAATATATTTGAATGTACTTTTATCTACAATTCCACTAAAATTATGAAGAAAATTTTTCTTGTATTGCTCTTTCTAACTGCCAATTTTGCAACTGCTCAATACGGACTTGAGCAAGAGATAGACAATATTGAAGCAAAAGTTATTGAATGGCGACGCGATTTTCACAAGAATCCTGAATTATCTAATAGAGAATTTAAAACAGCTGAGAAAATAGCCAAACACTTGCAATCACTCGGAATGGAAGTACAAACTGGTGTAGCACACACGGGTGTTGTGGGTGTATTAAAAGGAGATTTACCTGGAAAAGTTCTTGCATTACGCGCAGATATTGATGCACTTCCTGTAACTGAACGCACGGATGTTCCGTTTAAATCTACTGTAAAAACTACATTTAATGGTGTAGATACAGGTGTGATGCATGCCTGCGGACACGATACACATACAGCGATTTTAATGGGTGTTGCTGAAATTTTTTCCAAACATAAAGACAAAATTAAAGGAACCATCAAATTTATTTTTCAACCAGCAGAAGAAGGTGCCCCAAAAGGCGAAGAAGGCGGCGCAGAAATGATGGTCAAAGAAAACGTTTTAAAAAACCCAGATGTAGATGCCATTTTCGGATTGCACATCAGTTCACGTTATGATGTGGGAACTATTAATTATAGATCCGGCGGCATTATGGCAGCTTCCCAGAGTTTTGAAATTAATGTAAAAGGAAAGCAGAGTCATGGTTCGCGTCCGTGGACAAGCATTGATCCTATCGTGATAAGTGCCAAAATTATTGATGGACTGCAAACCATCATCAGTAGAGAATCTAACCTAACCAAAGAAGGTGCTGTAATTACTGTTGGAAAAATTACAAGCGGCGTTCGTAGCAATATCATTCCTGAAACGGCGCAACTCATCGGAACCATTCGTACTTTAGATTATGACATGCAAGCATTTATCAATAAACGTATGAAAGAGATGGTACCCGCCATCGCAAAAGCACATCGTGGTGAAGCTACTATTGAAATCGCGAAAGGCTATCCAATTACATATAACGATCTTGATTTAACAGCACAAATGCTTCCGTCTTTACGAAAAGCCGCAGGTATGGAAAATGTGATTAATATTAGAGCTATTACGGGTGCGGAAGATTTTTCATTCTTTCAAAAAGAAGTACCAGGATTGTATTTCTTCTTGGGAGGAAAACCTGTTGGCGAAGATGCGACTTCACACCATACGCCCGATTTTTACATTGATGAAAG
>JBCCLS010000814.1:0-1594 GCA_039026835.1 Bacteroidota bacterium
CCTTCATTTTGTTAATAATTATTCTTTTTTTTGTCGAAATAACAGTCACTTAATTCTACTCTCTGTATGAAGCGTATTGCAATTTTTGCATCAGGTTCCGGAACAAATGCTGAAAATATTATTCGCTATTTTCAAGAACGAACTAATGCTTCCGTTATTCAGATTTTGACTAACAATCCGTATGCCAAAGTTTTAGACAGGGCTAAAAATCATAAAATCAGCGGATTAAGCTTTAATCGAACAGCGTTGTATCGCAGTAACGACGTGCTAAACTTGTTGCAAAATGCTGAAATTGACCTGATAGTATTGGCTGGTTTTTTGTGGAAATTCCCTGAGCATATTCTGGCAGCATTTCCAAATAAGGTCATTAATATTCATCCCGCATTGCTTCCTAAATATGGTGGCAAAGGTATGTATGGCGCACACGTACACAAAGCTGTGATTGCTAATAAAGAAATAGAAAGTGGCATTACCATACATTTTGTAAACGAACACTATGATGAAGGCGCGATTATCTTTCAAGCAAAAGCGGCTGTAACTGATACAGATACGCCTGAAACCTTAGCGGAAAAAATTCATCAATTGGAATACAAACACTTTCCCGAAGTGATTGAACACGTACTCACAAACGCATACTAATGGCAGATGTACATATATATACGGACGGTTCTTCACGTGGAAATCCAGGTCCTGGCGGTTACGGAATTGTCATGGAATGGGTTGGAAAACCGTATCACAAAGAATTTTCGCAAGGTTATCGAAAAACAACCAACAATCGCATGGAGTTGCTGGCAGTGATTGTAGCATTGGAGAAACTTAAATTTATGCACACCGATGTAAAAGTATTTACAGATTCAAAATATGTTGTGGATTCCGTTGAAAAAAAGTGGGTTTTTGGTTGGGAAAAAAAAGGATTTTCAGGAAAAAAGAACAGCGATTTGTGGATGCGCTTTTTAAAAATTTACCGAAAACACATCGTACGTTTCCAATGGATTAAAGGACACAATAACCATCCGCAAAACGAACGTTGCGACTTTTTAGCAGTGGATGCTTCTAAAAAAGAAACGTTAAAAATTGATACTTTCTTCGAAAATGAAAGCTCCAAACTACTGTAAATCATGATTTCACGCGATTAATTCGTATTTTTACATAAAAATTGAAGATGAAAATTTATATTGTGATTGCGTGCCTACTAGTTTTTTCGCCACTTTCTGCACAGAAAAACTGGAAGCTCAAAAAGGACAAAGATGATGTTAAAATCTATGTGAAATCTACAGAATCGAGCAGTTTAAAACTTTTTAAAGCAGAAATGACTGTTAAAAGTACTTTGGATTTGGTTTTTGATACCATTCTTGACGGTGACAAATTAAAAGACTGGAATTACAAAGCTTTAGATAGCAAATTATTGAACAAATCAGAAAGCGAATATTTATTGTGGATGGCACTCGATTTGCCTTGGCCTATTCGCAACAGAGATGTGGTCATTTCCTGTAAGGTACTCAAAGTTACAGATGACATTATAAAAATTGATATTTCTACAGCTTCTGATCGATATCCAGAAAATGACGATTACTACCGTATTACAACATTTGAA
>JBCCLS010000815.1:0-1592 GCA_039026835.1 Bacteroidota bacterium
CCTGACACAAATTTAAAAACCGCATTATTGGCGCATGGTACTACCATAACAGGAAATAATGTTAGCATAATAGACACCAACGGAGACGGAGAAATACAATGTTCGGAAGCTACAGCTTATACTGGCGATTTAATTCTAAACGCAAACAATGTGAACGGAATTACCGACGCTACAGGCATTGAAGCCTTTACCAATGTTCCGTATTTACTGTTGGATGGTCAAAATCTCACTACTGTAGATATTTCTAATAACACCGCATTAACCTTTGTAAGCATACAAAACAATATGCTCACAAGTTTAGATGTTACGCAAAATGGCGCTTTAGAAACATTGAATGTCACAGGAAACAACTTAACAATGTTAGATGTAAGTCAAAATACGGTGCTAACGTCACTATCAATCGGAGACAATAACTTATCAGCTATTGATCTGAGTTCAAATACCAGTTTAGATAGTTTTTTCACTTCAGGAAATCCCAATCTGACAGCTATAGACTTTAGCAACAATGGAAATCTATTCCGTGTAAGTATTGTAAACAGTTTTCTAACGGATGTAGATTTTACAACCAATTTTGGACTAGGTGAAGTTGAAGTGTATGACAATCCTGATATAACATTTATAAATATAGCCAACGGAAACAATGCTGCTATAACACTGGCTGATTTTACCAATAGTCCACTTTTAACTTGTATACAAATTGATAGTGGTTTTACGCCGCCAGCATCAAGTTGGTCCAAAGATGCATCAGCAAATTACAGCAGTGATTGCAGTCTTTCCGTGGATGATATTGAAGACGTAGAAACACGAATTTATCCAAATCCTGCCAGTCATCAGCTAAGCATCATTTCGAAAAAAGTCATCAAAGATGTGACCATCTATTCATCTTTAGGCAATAAAGTATTGCATACTACAGATACTACTATAAATGTGAGCAACTTACCGTCAGGTGTATATCTAATTAAGATTAAAACAGCTCGCAATACATTTATGACAAAACGTTTTGTAAAACTGTAGTCTTTCTTAGGTACAATAAAATTTCTTGAACTTTTTAAACTAAACAACTAATGAAATCTTTTTATTTTATCCTGCTCACATGTTTCCATGTCATGTGCTACTCACAAAATGAGAAACCTTCTTCAAAACTTAATGGCAACTATCATCTGCTACAAGCAGAAAGCGGTGTAAGTCAAAAAATCTTTGAATATGGGGAACATAAAGGCACCAAACTCATGTTAATTGCTCCTTGTAAACAATGTGTTCCTGCCTCATATATCTATCAAGAAAGTGATAGCAAAGAAATCGGCGTGCCAGTATTTTACAATAAAATGGGATTGTTTTTAATAGGATACGATCATGAAAGTTTTGTCATGGTAATGCCAAACCCAAGTTCACCCGACGATTGGAGTAATGTTGCTTTTAGTAACTTTTACAGTAAAAACAAGTCCAAAGTTGGTAAAATGTCAACACAAAAAATCAAAGAGTATATTTTAAAACTATCAGAATAATTTCAAGACAAACAAATTGGTACTTGAGAGTTTTCCACATTTAGCAAAAAAAACAATCCACAAGAAAAATCACAAATTCACAAAAAA
>JBCCLS010000816.1:0-1588 GCA_039026835.1 Bacteroidota bacterium
AATAAAAATTTATATCTATGGATTTCCTTATCTAAAATTTAAATATAAATTGGACCGTCTCCAAAGAAAAAACTCAAACTGTATTCTCCTGCTTTTGGGACTGAAACATTTTTTGGTTTCTCATAATCAGGTTCATATAGTGTATCTGAGTCTGTAAGATGCCAAAAAACTACTTCTTCAACTTTGTTTGTACACGGATTAATGAAGGCAGGTTCAAAAATAATTTGTCCAAAAGCTGTTTGAATTGCTAGTAAGAATAGTATATAAAGTATTGGTTTCATGGTAAATAGTTTTCTTGAAATCTATTCTTTTCTTATTGTTTTGAAACGTGTAATGAGTGAACCGTTGTTTTTAATTAGGAAATAAGCCTATACAGCTGTAAAAGAGAACTTTTTAAAGCATAACTCCCAAAATATCAGGAGTTACGCCCAAAAAATCTTAGTCTAAATACTAATACCTAATACCTAATACCCAAGACCTAATACCCAAAACCCAATTCCTAATACAAATGCCCCATTTTCCCCTGCTGATAGTCACGTAAAGCTTCCATGATTTCGGTTTGCGTGTTCATCACATACGGTCCCCACGAAGCGACTTTTTCCTCGATTGGCTCACCGGAAAGTATCAATAATGTACTGTTTTTGTTAGCTTCAAACGCAATGGCTTCTCCATCTTTATTGAAGGTAAGCATTTGAATCTGTCCTGACTTTAGCGTTTGTGCATCGTTGATACGCGTTTCTCCTTGCAAAAGATAGACCAACGTTTCGTGATGCGAAGGAATTGGCAACACAGTTTTTCCATCTGCTTCTAAATTGACAATAAAAGCGTTGATTTCCGTAAAGGTACTTGCTGCTCCTTTGTGTCCATTGAGTTCACCTGCTACTACTTTGATACTTCCTTTTCCATTGTCTGCGGGAACAGTTGGCATGCTTTCAGATTTGACATCTTGGTATTTGGGTGTTGTCATTTTAAATTCGCTTGGAAGATTGACCCACAATTGAATGCCTTCCATGGTTCCGACAAAGTCTTTTGCAGGACCTTCATCGTGTATGATGCCACTTCCTGCGGTCATCCATTGTACATCTCCTGCATTTAAATTTCCTTCATTTCCCAAAGAGTCTCTGTGTAATTGTTCTCCTTGAAAGAGAAACGTTACAGGTTCAAATCCGCGATGTGGATGTGGCGATAGTGACAATCCAGGACTGTACGGCCCGACATCATATTTGTAATGATGTAACAGCAAAAACGGATCTACTTGATCGA
Source organism: Bacteroidota bacterium (assembly GCA_039026835.1). GTDB lineage: Bacteria > Bacteroidota > Bacteroidia > Flavobacteriales > Flavobacteriaceae > Kordia. Next base: position 1,264 of record JBCCLS010000816.1, read on the forward strand.
GTTCTTGTGTTGGTAAGGGTTGACGAATAAGGTTTCCGCCCATATTTACATAGTCACTTTTTCCTTTGTATGCTATGCTTTTGAGTGTTTTCATGATTTGTAATCTTTCTTTTAATTGTGTTTGAATTATTTTCCATGGAAAATAATTAGTTTTAAAAATAGACTGTTTATTATTTACTGTTTCGTCAAATCAAACTTTTGAACTGTCGTTCATGAGAAATTTTATTTGATTTCTCATCATAATTTAGAATCGTATGATGAGATTCTGAATCAAGTTCAGAATGACGCATTAAAACTTTTAAACAGTCTTTCTTTGTAATTCTAC
>JBCCLS010000817.1:0-1588 GCA_039026835.1 Bacteroidota bacterium
GGATTGTATTTCTTTGGTATTGATCTTTTTATTTCCTTTTTTCTTGATTCTGAATAATTCGAGTTCTCCTTGAAACTCAATCACTATTTCTAGTACATCATTTTTATCAAACGAAAGCTGATTTAACTGTTTTAATGCTTTTATAATGGTATACTGAAAATCAATCGTTTTATTGATAAATAACAACGAAATCTGTGATGTAAGCAATGGACTCAATCCTTCTTTTTCAAAAAAAGAAATGATTTGCTTTTTGATAGTTTCTTCCTTCAAATGAAATAGTAGCAACACTTTTTTTCCGTGATTTGTCATGTGCCTCATCGTGTTAATCTTCTAATAAACGCATATCAAATTCGAATTCTTTGTAGTTTATTTTAAATAGAATCGCATAGAACGAAGGAATAAAGATGAGCGTAATAATGGTGCCAAACAACAACCCAATCATAATACTCACCGCCATTCCTTCCCAGAGTTCGCCTCCACTAATATATAAAGGAACTAAGCCAAGAACTGTAGTAAAAGTGGCTAACAAAATCGGTCTAAAACGCTGCAAGCAAGCTGTAATGACTGCATCTTTTTCTTTTCGACCTAAGTCGTTTTGTTCAATTTCTATCCGATCTACCAGTACAATCGCGTTGTTAATGACAATTCCCGCCAAGGAGATCACTCCTAAAAAAGGCATAAATCCAAAGTTCTCCTGAAAGAGTAACAATCCAATCACAACTCCAATAATCGCCAAAGGAATCGTCAATACGACCATAGTCATTTTTCGGATAGAGTTGAATTGAATGATTAATAAGAGTATGATGATGAATCCTGAAACTGGCAAGTATCCAATTACGGATCCCATCGATTTTGCAGTTCGTTCAGCATCACCTCCAAATTCATACGTATATTTTTTAGGCCAATTTTTGACTTCTGCTTCTATCCAAGGAGTAATTTCACTCATAATCGCCGAAGCATTCGCACCTTCCCGCAATTCGCAATTCACATTGATGGTTCTAATGATATCCAAACGTTTTATTTTGGCATATTGCCACGTCGGTATGATAGAGGCTACTTGCAGCAGTGGCACACTTTTCCCTGTATTTTGTGCGTAGACGTTCAAGGTTTCTATAGAAGCTAACGTTTGCTGCTGATTGGAATCGCTTCGCATGAGTATTGGGATTGATTTATCATCTTCACGATAACTTCCGGTTTCAAATCCGTCCAAAACGGTGAGTAATGAAGAAGCAATATCTTGACTGCTCACACCTGCTTTTTTAGCACGTTGCTGATCAATTTCAATGAGGAACTTTTTACTTTTTGGTCCCCAATCGTCTTTTATGTTTTTTGTTCCTGCAATGCTTGAAAGTTTTAGTTTGATGGTTTCTGCAAGGCTCGCCAATACATCAGGATTGGCTCCAGAAACTTTAATCTCAATCGGTTCGCCAGCTTCTCCCGCTGCCAATGCATATACTTTGATGTCTGCATCGGGAAAGTTGTAAAAGGTAAACTTGTCTAACTTATCAATCATCGCTTGATTTTCATAATATGTAGACGTGTTGATCAACATGTGTGCGTAGTTTGAATTCGCCTCGTCAGGATCATA
>JBCCLS010000818.1:0-1587 GCA_039026835.1 Bacteroidota bacterium
AAAACTTAGGATAACAGGGTGTATCTACTCCATCCTTTTTCGATGGATCGGTATGTTTATTTCCTGTGATCCCATGAACAAGTATGACTACTTTTGATTTTCTTTTGTTAAAGCCAAATCCACTGGATATCAAGGTACTAGCTGAATATTGATTGTAAAATATCTTATTGTCTGTTGTTGTACACCAAACCTGTCCATTGTGAACAGCGACATTAACGACATCAGAACGAGTTTCTGGTAGTACGTCCCAATTTTTAGCGGAATCGTTCCAGATAAAAATGCGTTTCGACATCCCTACTACATATATTTTTCTTGTTGCAATATCCATCGCAATGTCTGTTGCCTTACCAGGCATTTTCGACCATTTACCTTTAAAGAAACGGTGTAAGGTATTATCGTCTCTTATTACCCAAAAATCGTTCCGATTACTTACCGCAATACGCTTAGATTTTGCGCTATGCAAGGGATCATGATTGAATTCCTCATTGCTATGGCTGATGACTTTACCATTTATGAAAAAACATGACCAAACTTGTCCATCTGAACCACCTACTAAGTCTCTAGCAGCATTCAGTACAGGTAATGATTTCCACTGATTAGCATTTTGATAAACAATAGTGCCGCCGCCAGTTTTAGTTAACCAAACTTTTCCATCTTTTCTGACTGCAATCCGATTTGCCTCAATGTTTCCTAAATATTGCTTGAAGTCGTTTGTTCGGACTTGGTATTTAAACACCTTCCTCGAAGTAGCACCAACCACAAAGACTGAACCATCTACTGGACTAATGGCAACATCAATTGCTCCACCTCTAGCTTGTTTAAAAGATTGAGCAAATATTTGATTCATCGAAATTAGGCATAGCAATGCCATCAGAAAAAATGTTCTCATTAGTCTGTTTTTGAAAAAATTTGATAATTGGTTTATAAATCTAATTGGTTTTTTAGGTCATAAAATACTGCTCTGTGCAATTAGAGTCTCCAAAGCAGTGTAGCTGTAATTGTCTTGTTATGAGCATTTACTCCTTAACCACAAAATCAAAAACCACTGGCTCAATATTCCCTCTCACACCCAAAGGCGCAACGCTTAACTCAACCGTATAGCGACCTGCCGACATAATACCAGTGTTTCTGCTTTTACTGCTTTTAGTGTCATTCGATGAAGCTAGAATACCAATAAAATCAAAGGCTTCGGCAGGAAGCAACATATCACCTGGGAAGTAAGGAATGGGTTGTTGGCGCATCATTTTTTGTATGATTTTACCATCTTTTTTGACGACCGTTGCGAAGCTGAAAAATACGACTTCTTCTTCGTGTTTATTTTTGCTCAATCCTTCACCATCATACATGAATTGTAGCTGGTACTTTCCAGTCTTAAATTCCTTGAATAATTGAACTGCTGAACTAGAAGTTAGCTCAATGCCTGCTTCTGATTTTTTGTTGAGGAGCAATTTCCCCTTCACAGACTGTGCATTAATGGTAGCACAAATAGAGACAAGCATAATCGTTAATAAAGTGATTGTTTTCATTACTATTAAGTTTGAGTTAGTTTGAAATGAATGCTATGTAAAATTGTAGCAGCAAAGCTAT
>JBCCLS010000819.1:0-1585 GCA_039026835.1 Bacteroidota bacterium
CCGCAAGCGTTAGCATCTATAGGTATTGGAATGTCTAATATTGCAGCTGTGGTAACAGATGCCAAACCAAATACAAGTTTTATATTCTACGCGTCAAATGATTTTAATATTGCTTTTGGCAAATTCACACAAGGAGAAGTCATCGATGCATCTTCTGTAGAAAATGTAGCGCACTTTAACTTTCCTACAAATGTGTATAAGATAAAGGCAACACTCAACCAAGATAATAAATGGAGCTTTGAAATAGATTCATAAAAAAAGACTGTCAAAAAAGTAATGAGCTCGGTTTAATGAAATCGTTACTTTTAAGACAGTCGCCGTAATTATCTAAAACTAAACTGCAATCTACTTCCTAATCTAAAAAGATTGTAATTGTATTTCCATTCGGACCTGTCCAAGCCGCTTCGCCATCGCAGCTTCCATCTCCGTATGCCAATGTTCCTGTGTTGCTATTACGCGTCAACTCTACAACACCACTCACAATAAATGCACAAGTTGCTTCTCTGCGCAATGCTGTAGTTATGTTTGCAGAATGTGTATTTCCAAGGACACCTGTTGTAGTGCCATTTCCTGTGATCGAAAATACATTATCTGTCCACGTACCTGTATTGACACCTTCTATCCATTCGCGAATACGAATGCCTTGACGTGTGTACGTTGCGCCATTTGGCCAAGTAACTTGCATGTCTACTTCTGCAGTCGATTGTGGATTTCCTGCATCATTTGACAAAACACGTGTCACACGACGTGTGCCTTCTACTGATACGCCATTGCGTGTAAAATTGGTAAAGCTCACTTCAATCACTCTGCTTGCTAATTGTGCATCTACTGCCTGACTCATCATAATAATTCCACTTACAATGTTTCCGTTTGGCAATTCGCAGCCAGTTCCAAAATCTAGCGTAAGCTGACTAAAGCCACCACTAACTACGGTAGAAATTGTAACACATGGCGGCAAAAATGAAGGAGCTGATTCAAATTCTTGTGCGGCGTCGTCGACAATCAATCCGATGTCATCAGAAATTAAATCAATTTCAGCACTGCGTTGTGCCAACTCATCGTTTAAAGCTACTTCTTCTTCCGCAGTAACTGTTTCAGTATCATTTTGACAAGCGACTATTAAAAAGAGACTCATCAATACTAGTAAAATTCCTCGTTGCTTTTTGAATATGGTTTTCATCTGTTTTCTATTTTTTAAAGTTTTTTTGAATGCTTTCAGATGGAATACATCTGTTGTTGTATCAGTTTGGTACCAACCAATTGCTATAGCTAATGTCTTCTTAACGTTTTTTAACATTTTATGCTTCTAAGACTTAGCACTTTTCAAAAGGTTTAATTATCCATAAAAAATGTAGTGTATTATTCATTTCTCACTGCCTAACTATCTTCCATTTTTCTGTTGGAATAATAATTTGGATTCTAAAAAATAGTAGTATATTTGCGCCTTGATACGATAGTCGTATCACTACATAAAAATTATTAAAATAATATTGGCATGTACTTAACTAAAGAAGTTAAAGAAGAGATCTTCGCAAAACACGGAAAATCTGGACAAGATACAGGTTCTTCAGAAGGTCAAATTGCG
>JBCCLS010000820.1:0-1572 GCA_039026835.1 Bacteroidota bacterium
GAAAAACGACGCTTTGAAGATCGACTTGAAATGAATATTGACGTTCCTAAAGCATTGTTGTCGCGAAAAATTCCGCCGATGTTGCTGCAACCTTTGGTTGAAAATTCTGTGAAACACGGTATTTCTCCTTTAGTTCAAGGCGGAACTATTGATATTACTGTAAAAGAAGAAAATGATAAATTGATTTTTGAAATCAATGATACAGGCATTGGTGTACAGAATAAAGACACTATTTTTAATGTAGGCGTTGGTGTGAGCAATACGCAAAAACGCTTGCAAAAAATGTATAATTCTTCCTTGCAATTTTCTGATAATCTCCCAAGTGGACTGAAAGTATATTTTGAATTATGACACAAACGTGCGTTTAAAATAGAAGTCAGAATATAAAATAGAGAAGTCAAACTGCATATCCCCAAAACAAAACAACAGCAACGAACATATGAAAAAAGTCATTATTGTCGATGATGAAAAATCAGGAAGAACGCTGATTAAGGAATATTTAGAAGCACACAAAGAATTGATTTTGATCGGAGAAGCCAACAATGGTGTGGATGCTATCAAAATCATCAATGAATTCAAACCTGATTTGGTATTTATGGACATTCAAATGCCTGGATTGACCGGATTTGATGTGTTGGAACATTTGGACGAATTGCCAACCATTATTTTTAGTACTGCTTACGACACATACGCACTCAAAGCCTTTGAAGTTCACGCGGTAGATTATTTACTAAAACCGTATACAAAAGAGCGTTTTGACAAAGCTGTTAGCAAACTAAAAGATAATTCTCCAAGTCAGATTGCGCCTTTGGCCAACGAACATATTCTCTCCAAATCAGATTTCCCAGATCGTATTATTGTTGAAAAAGGCAGCAAATACGTCACGCTTGCCACCGAAGAAATTAATTATATAGAAGCCTATGGTAGCTATTCTAAAATCTTTGATGCAAGTGAAGGTTACTTAAGCAATCGCGGCATTTCGCAATTGGAAGAAAAACTCAATCCGAAACAATTTATGCGTATTCATCGCAGTATTATCGTGAATTTAATGGCTGTTAAAGAAGTCTCTAAATATGGAAAAAGCTACATTTTGATTTTAAAAAACAATGAGAAATTGAAAGTCAGTCGTAGTTATGCCAATAAGATTAAGGAATTGATTTTATAGACTTGCTTCGCTTTTAGACTTGTTCTCGTGTAGGCAGAAATCTCTTAGATCGCTTTGCTCTTACTTGTGAAAATTCACTTCACTCAATTCAAAGATGTAACATTTTTGTATTAATTTTTTTATGAAAATTAAGATCAGACATGGCAACTGAGCGCGCGAAACTCTATAAATGTAGTATCTTGGTAGTATTGTAATTAAAATTCCAAAAACTCATGAAAAAATATGGTATCATTTTAATCTTAGTCACTTATGTACTTTCAAGTTGTGGAACTTCAAAAGGAATTACTGCAAAGCAGGAGAAAAAATTAAAAATGTTATATGAAGCCTCCATCACGGAAGCAATGTCTCCAAATGCAGATAAAGTGTATGATAATTTAACAGTAATTTCTCCAGAAAATGGGGAACTC
>JBCCLS010000821.1:0-1570 GCA_039026835.1 Bacteroidota bacterium
AAAGTATTTCTCGCACAATTAAACAACTACGAGCAGTATCCAGCCGCAACACATATAATTGTAATGACGGCTACTTATGGGGAAGGCGAAGCGCCAAGCAATGCCAACAGCTTTGAAAATTTATTACACAAAACAGCGCACACGCAAACCATTCGTTATTCAGTAGTTGGTTTTGGTTCGTTACTGTATCCTGAGTTTTGTAAATATGCCATAGATGTGGACGAAATGCTACAAAAACACACCAATTTTGAAGCGGTAATGCCTGTATTTAAAATCAACAATCAGTCGTTTACTGCGTTTGAAGATTGGACAAAACAATGGGCACAACAAACGGGAATTCCAATTGTAATCAACAAACCAAAAGCCAGTATCAATCTCAAAAAATTACGAGACTTCTCTGTAGTGGAGCGTTCAGATATAAACAAAGATGAAACCTTTTTAATTCGTTTCAAACCCAATAAAAAACAAAAATTCCAATCGGGCGATTTGCTGTCTTTTTATCCTGAAAGTGATTTGGTAGAGCGACAATATTCCATTGGAAAAATAAATAATGATATTGTGTTAAGTGTCAAAAAACATGAATTTGGCGTATGTTCTTCGTACCTAAGTCAACTAGCGCCCAACGCAATTGTAAAAGCCAACATAAAGCGCAATCATGAGTTTCATTTTCCAAGCTATACTGACGAAATTGTCATGATTGCCAACGGCACGGGCATTGGTCCGTTCTTGGGAATGATTGACGAAAACACACAACAAAAAAAGCTACATCTATTTTGGGGAACACGAACCAAAGCATCGGTTGCAGTGTACCAAGACATTCTGGACAACGGATTGAAATCACAGCAACTCACAAGTCTACACATTGCCTATTCACAAGAAACAGACACCAAACAATACGTGCAGGAGCTAATAGCACAACAACAAGATTTCTTGGCAGAAGTACTACAAAACGAGGGTGTCATTATGATTTGTGGCGCCATTGCCATGCAAAATCAAGTGTTGGATATCTTGAGCGAAATTGCAACGACCAAATTAAATCAACCCTTAAGTCATTTTGAGCACATGGAACAACTAAAAATGGATTGTTATTAACATTATAATTTGGGCGTTCCCGCGAGGCGGTCAGGCTATCCGCTATATCTCCCAATTCAATTGGGAGGATGCCGCTGCTATCCTTAACGCAATTTGAACGTATATTATACTAATTTTTACCTAAAATAGGTCTTATAAGCTTAATCATTTGGTATTCTAGTGCTTTATCATTCCATACTACCAAAGCAACGTCGCATCCAAAAAACCGTTTTAAGTATACATTGGTATTAATAAATCTGTAGGATAATTTTATAAAGTTTTCATATCAAAATAGCATACTTTTTTTCACTCTTTCATTAGCCATGTCCACAAGTAAAAACGTCCCTCATCAACGAAAAAATTAACATTTGTACGTCAAAACTTATGGTGATTGTAACTGTAGTTTTGAATTTTTTTATACACATTAATATAAAATTGTCATTTTTTAATTTAAATCTAACATTTTGTTTTTTAATACTTTAAAAAAGCTATTTTTAAA
>JBCCLS010000822.1:0-1569 GCA_039026835.1 Bacteroidota bacterium
AAAAGACGATATACAATATTTTAAAACAATAATGCAGCTAGTCACTCAACACGTAGTAAAGTATGTATATCATGAAAACTCCTTTTGTTAGGTAAAGGAGTTTTCCTTTTCAAACGATCAAAATGAGTTTTCATGATATACATACTTTACTACGTGTTGAGTGACTAGCTGCATTATTGTTTTAAAATATTGTATATCGTCTTTTCTGAAATGAACAATCTATCAACCAATTCGTTGATAATTACCTTCATTTGTTTTGCAGAATTATCTTCTACATAGCTGTGAATGAATTTTTTTCTTCTGTCTAATAGCTCTTTGCTTCGTTTCATGGTACTATAATATGATGTTATTTTTTATTCTACTTTTTTAAAATTATATGTGAATTTTATATCCAAATACGTAACCGTCAGTCTATATGGTATCGCTTTTTATGTATTTATGAAGAATAAAACCGACAAAAATCCTCACAAATGTTTGATTTTCAATAAAAATTCGTATATTAGCAACAAATTACAGTACAAATATAAACAAATTACAAAATATTTCAAACATAAAACAGAAATATTTTGTAAAATGTTTACATTATTGAAGAATATATGGAAGGAATACATTAAAAAATAAAACAGATCATTGATCATTTTCGTCTTAATAATAATTCTTTTTCCAAACGAATTGGTGTCACAAGTACCACCATCGATAGCATTACTAATGGTAGACCACAAGCTGACGGATCGCGAAAAAGAACCAAACCAGGATACGACTTATTGACAAGCATTATTAAAGAATTTGACATCAATCCTGATTATTTATTCGGTATGAGCTCTCAAATGTTCAAGTCAGAAACCAACACGTTTCAAACATATGCTGGAATTCCTCAAGTGGTTGCTGTAAACCAAGAAGGAGAAGAAAATGTAGTGTATGTTCCTATCAAAGCACGTGCAGGATATTTAGACGGTTACGGTGATGCTGGATATATTGAAACGTTGCCTTCGTTTAGTATGCCACATCTTACTAATGGCACCTATCGCTGCTTTGAAGTACAAGGGAATTCTATGGTTCGTACTTTCTTTGATGGCGATTTGGTATTTGGAAAATATGTGGAAGATTTGAACGACGTAAAAGACGGTCGTGTGTATGTAATTGTGAGTCGTAATGACGGAATTGTGTTAAAACGTGTCATTAATAGAATTGAAGAACGCGGAAAACTTATCTTAAAATCTGATAACAAAGACGGAAACTATCCAACATATACCATCAACGCAGAAGAAATTATGGAAGTTTGGTATGTAACGATGTTTGCTTCCAAACAAATGCCAGAACCTGTAGATGTATATGACAGACTCCACGATTTGGAAAGCAAAATTGTATTGCTAGAAAATGCACTCCGACAAAAAAATTAGAACAGATATACTACAATAAAAAGCGACTGTTTAAAAGTATAAGTCTCATCAAACCGAACTTGATACTGAAATAAATTCAGCATAGGTTTCGGTTTCTCATAACAATTGGTAATCAATAGTCTAGAATTCTGGATCAAGTCCAGAATGACGTTTAAAAGTACATTGAAAC
>JBCCLS010000823.1:0-1569 GCA_039026835.1 Bacteroidota bacterium
AAAATAACTGAATGCAGACGCATACACTGACAAAAATCAAAATTTTTAGTTGTGTATGTTGGGTATGTATGAATTGATATATATTGTTACATCTGTTTGAAAAAAATGGTTGTTCTTCCATTGGTAAAATTTCCTCTTTGACACTAGTTAACGTAGCAATTCCCAGTAATAATGATGTTTCTCGAAACATTAACCAATACGAGAAATCGAATAGAAATATACATGCAATAATAGGTGACAACAAAATGAGAAAATGATGTGTAAAATAGGCGCCCGACAATTGCAGTGTCACAAAATTTGCATTCCATACAGTGTAGGCGACAATCCACAAAAGATAGTTTTCATTTTCCACAAGTACATAACTGCCTGTCCAATGCAATACAAAGTAGCAACTGCTTCCCAATAGTAACAATGCACTAACGACATTGAAATAATTTTTCTTAATAAAATCGAGAATTGCTGCTTCTAATATGTTGAATTGCAACAGCAGCAAACATACAATTTCAATATGCGTATCTCCTATCTCCAATGCAGCTAGAATAATAAGCAATCGGCCCATTGTCAGTGTACTTAGTTTGATGTACCCAAACGTTGTTAGCATGCCAAAGAGTAGCATGGCCACAATTGGAAATATGACATGTGTTCCTATGCTTACTTGTATCGGATATAAAGTTGCAAGAATATTGATACCTGTAAATGTTACACATATAAAAATGTAAAAAATCAGTACTCTGTTCAGCGCCATCATGGTCATCTATTTTTCAGAAATGATATTTGGCTTCAAACTATTTTTACTTACAATAGGAATAGATTTGAAATCTATCAACGCGCCAATGTCAGGTAAGCGTAACTTTTTATCAAAAGGCATTGGTCTATGCACACCACAAACGGTGATGTGACGCGGCATTTTGTACATGCGATTGTCTTCTTTTACAATAATTTCTTTGTCGATAAATAGCTGATTGATTTTTTCATTTTTGGCTCGATATACCTTATTCCAATCGTCGGTAATGTCTTCTTTTTGTAACTGTAATGTGTCAAAACAAAAATTAGCATTGTACGTAACGGTAATCCCGCGTACTTTGGTAAAATAATCGACAGTAAACTGTTGCACAGTCGAATCTTTTTCTGAGCTCATTTCAAAATGATGACGTGGAAATAAACGGAGATAATGTTCAAAAGCTTTGGGCGATATAAACGATGCAAATCCTGTAACATTTTGAAGCAAATAAACTTTCGAAATGTTTCGCCTCGAATACCAATTCCCTAGTGTCCAAATGATGTTTCCACGATAGCCGCTTCGTTTCATTACTTGTCCAAAATGTAAGATGAAGTGTGTGCGTTTCCAACGCTTCTCTTTGTATTTGATCAAATGATAAAAATTGACACCTTGAATGATATCACCCTTTTTAATCATAACAATATCAAATCCGTAATCTACGTCAAGTCGATCCGCGATAAATTCTGGAGAAGCTGAATTGTAATATCTTTTGATTAATGTCGCTAGCTGTTCTCGTTCTGAATGGTTAAGTTCATGTACTTTTTTCTGAATTATTTTCATTGAATGGT
>JBCCLS010000824.1:0-1565 GCA_039026835.1 Bacteroidota bacterium
CCAGACTACCCTACAGAGGAAGATTACCTCTGGAACGAAGACGAATACTAAAATAAACGTAACCAAGGAAAAAAAGTCTCCACTATTGAGGCTTTTTTTTTGGTTTAATATAAAATTGAACACACTATGAGTTTTTTAAATTCAGTGTTGAAAATGTTTGTTGGAGACAAATCCAAGAAAGACATTAAAGGCATCCAACCTATTGTTGACACCATAAAACAACACGAGCAGCAACTCTCGCAGTTAACACTTGATGAGTTGAGAGCCAAAACAACACAATTTAAAGCGCGTATTACTGAAGCGTGCAAAGATGTAAATGATAAAATTACTGCACTACAAGCAGAAGCGGAAACATCCACAGATATTGAACGTAAGGAAGATATTTATCAAGAAATTGATAAACTGAGAGACGAAGAATACACGATTTCTGAAGGTGTTTTGTTTGAAATACTTCCCGAAGCATTTGCCGTAGTAAAAGAAACTGCAAAACGCTTTACTCACAACGAAGCACTCAATGTAACGGCAACTCCGTACGATAGAGAGCTTTCAGGATTACATGAATACGTAACGTTGGATGGCGATAATGCTATTTGGCAAAACTCATGGGACGCTGCTGGGAAACAAGTAACTTGGGACATGATTCACTACGACGTACAGTTGATTGGTGGAATTACCATGCACCAAGGAAAAATTGCGGAGATGCAAACTGGTGAAGGGAAAACCTTAGTAGCAACGCTTTCTGTATACTTAAATGCCTTGACAGGAAAAGGTGTACACTTGGTAACAGTGAACGACTATCTTGCAAAACGTGATAGCGCGTGGATGGCGCCAATTTTCCAATTTCATGGGTTAACGATTGACTGTATTGATTACCATCAGCCGAACTCGGAAGCTCGTCGAAAAGCTTATATGGCAGATATTACCTATGGTACGAATAACGAATTTGGTTTTGATTACTTGCGTGATAATATGTCGCATTCGCCAAATGACTTAGTACAACGTCCTCACAACTACGCGATTGTCGATGAGGTCGATTCTGTATTGGTAGATGATGCGCGTACACCGTTGATCATTTCTGGACCAATTCCCAAAGGAGATTTGCATGAATTCAACGAGCTAAAACCAAAAGTAGCTGAGTTGGTTCAAAAGCAACGTCAGTATCTAACAGGCGTTCTAGCGGAAGCTAAAAAATTAATCAAAGACGGTGAAAATAAAGAAGGTGGATTCTTATTATTAAGAGTGTACAGAGGTTTGCCTAAAAATAAAGCATTAATCAAGTTCTTAAGTCAAGAAGGAATTAAACAATTGCTTCAAAAAACAGAGAACTTTTACATGCAAGATAACAATCGTGAAATGCACAAAATTGATGCAGAACTCTTATTCGTGATTGAAGAAAAGAACAATCAAATTGATTTAACAGACAAAGGAATTGAGTATTTATCTGCGGGAAGCAATGATAAAGAATTCTTTGTGATGCCTGATATTGGTGGGGAAATTGCTAAAATTGAATTGCAAGAGCTTGAAAAAGACGAAGAAGTTGAATTGAAAGAAAAATTATTCAGCGA
>JBCCLS010000825.1:0-1564 GCA_039026835.1 Bacteroidota bacterium
ATGGCTTCTTTGATGCGATAATTGTTCACAAATTCAAAGAAATTCACTTGAAAATACTCGTTGATCAATTGTGAAGTATGATGTCGCGATAAGTTCAAATGTTCCGATAACACATCTAGCGTAAGCGTACTATCCAAATACAATTTCTCAGATTCCATCAAAAAAGTGAGCTTATTTTTCATCTCCAATGCCAAGGAAGAAGACAAACCATTGTTTTGATATTTAACAAATGGAATTTTAATCGTTCCCTGAAAGATATTCGGTTGCATAAAACTAAAATAGGAAACAATTCCAATAAAAAATACCATCGAGTAGCCAATTAAATAATCGTTGGAAGTTGTCATTAATCCCATATAAATCAACACAAAATACAATAAAAAAGACAAAGCATATCCCATAAAACAAAACCATAACGACTTGTTCCAAACACGCTGTGCTTCATTTAATTTTTGCCTTTCTTTTCGATACAACACATAAATTTTAGCTACATATACTAGCATGAGCAGCGCCACTACATCAACCATACGAAAGCGTGGAATTGGCCACCAATTTACATACATTGCAAAAGCTTTGGTTTCCGCCAATTCTAACTTTACAGATAACGGCAACAAATAGTAACGACCGTACACAAAGAAAATCCAAAGCAAAGGAAGAAAATGTCCAAAATCTCGCCATGAAAATGAACTCCGCAAAACGCGCTTCATGTACACATATAACAACGGACCGTACAAAACCCAAGGAATGTAATTGGTAAATGACAAATGTTCTATAAAAGGAGCATCATATTTTGACCAAAAAGCACAATTAAATAATTGATTGTATGAAAATAAGAGCAAAAAAATACCAAATATGCTATTGGCAATACGATCACCTTTGGGCTTCAAGAAAAATAAAATTCCAAGCACAAAAGCTTGTATGGCAAATGCAAAAAACAGCAATATCCATACATTAACGGTAGTATCCATCGGTAGTAGTTTTAAGAACGAATTTTGATTGAATGTTGATCATCAATGTACAAAACAGCACGTAAAATCTGTCTTAAGAAACTCTTAATTCTTATATCGAGGTGTAAAAAATGAAATTATACATATTGCGCTAAAGGAATCGAATTGATTTGACTGTGTGAAGCATGCGCAACAGTAATTCCATTTTTCAAGACGATTAACTGCGGACTTTCATGCCACACTTGGAAACGCGCAGCGATTTCCTGTGAAATTGGACGATAACTCAATAAATCTAAATAATACACTTTCATCTGGTTTTCTTCCAAATCGTACGAACGTTCAAACTGATTGATCACCATTTTGCTAATTCCGCAACGTGTACTGTGCTTAAAAATCGCCACAGGTATTGTATTGGATTCTTCAAGAATTGTATCTAGTTGTGACATGTCTGTCAACGGTGTCCATCGTAGTTTTGATGGTTCAGGAGTTTTTGAAGCCTCAGAACTTCCAAATATTTTATTGAATATTCCCATAAGTATCAGTAAATTTAAAGTATGAGTCGAGCCCATGACGAAAAACTATCGAAAATGTCAAAATGTCTTGTAAATACACGCGTTAAC
>JBCCLS010000826.1:0-1559 GCA_039026835.1 Bacteroidota bacterium
ATAAAACGTCAGTTCAATTTCTGTGATAAATACAAGTCATTTTGAAAAAATAGTGAAACAGTCAGTTTCTGTCTTTTTTGACCACAAATACACGAATTATTTTTTGGTTTACTCAAAACGTCAGTTTGATTTCTATGATAAATACAAGTCATTTTGAAAAAATATTGAAACAGTTAGTTTATTTCTTTTTTTTACCACGAATACACCAATTATTTTTGTTTTACTCAAAACGTCAGTTCGAGTGTCCTGAACTTGATTCAGGATCTATCGAGAACACTTTGGAGTTATAGAAAAACTATGATACGTCATTGCGAACGTAGTGAAGCAATCTGTTTATAGTAAAGCACATGATGTTCTTAGAAACGCATTGATACATTGATACATTTGCAAATTGACACATTGTAATTAAGTACTTCTCGATACGATTTCTCGTACCTCAAAATCACTCAAAGTGACGGTTGTAAATCGAAGTTGAACTAGAAATTGAATTTGAAACACCAAACATCAGTTCGATTTCTGTGATAAATGCAAGTCATTTTGAAAAAATAGTGAAACAGTTAGTTTCTGTCGTTTTTACCACGAATACACGAATTATTTTTTGGTTTACTCAAATCGTCAGTTCGAGTGTCCTGAACTTGATTCAGGATCTATCGAGAACACTTTGAAGTCATAGCGAAACTATCATACGTCATTGCGAACGCAGTGAAGCAATCTGTTTCTATTAGAACACATAATTTACTTTGGAACGCTAAACTAATAAACTGCTTCCTAAAAAGATTTCAAATACAAAGCAATACTAATCCCTTTTTCAAGGTTTAATTTTTTACGTAGCCGGGTTTTATTGACATTTACGGTATTGACAGTAGTGCTTCTAATAGCAGCAATTTCTTTGGAAGACAGCCCAATTTTTATATAGGAACAAAACTCTTTATCAACACGTGTCATCTTTGGATGTACTTTTGCCAGATTTTCAAAGAAACTCGTATTCACTACATCCATATTTTCTTCAACAAGCTTCATTTTGGTATTGATTTCATTTTGCTGATGCAATTCCAAAATCACTTGATTGATGTTTTTTTCGAGTTCTCCTTTTTGTTTGGCAAGTTTCAACTTTTCGATGATGTTTTGATTCAATTGTGTTTGCACTTGGTTGTTGGTTAGCACCATTTCCATGTCTTTTTGCTTTAACAACAATTCTTGCTCGTATTTTTCTTTTTCAAGTTGAATCAATTGTGCAGATGTCTTTTTTATGACTTCATTTTGATGTTTTAATGTATTGTTCTGCGCTTTGATAGTTTCTTCATCTCGATTTCGCATCGTATTCACAAATCGTAAACAAATCGCAAATATCAATAAAACTACAAGTGTAAGTACATAACCAAAAATTCCAAATTCCCGCTCGTTGAGTTGATAATAGTGTAACATAGAAAATGTACTAAAGGCATACAAAAAACCTATATTTTTCCATATTCGATTCTTAATTAAAAAAAGACTAAAAAACCCAATACAGAGCGCTATATAAGGGACTTCTACTTGTTGTTTGTCAAGAAATACAGCTG
>JBCCLS010000827.1:0-1557 GCA_039026835.1 Bacteroidota bacterium
CGCGCTACCCAAACCGACCTTTGATCACCTTTCACGATGCTGTCTGACTTCACATGATCAGCTCCGGAACCAGAACGTTCTTTCTGAAGCTCGTTATCAGCTCCAAATTATAAAATAATACTTTTCAAGTATTATCTAAAATCCAATGATTTCGCTACCAGAAAAACACTCTTTCATTTTATAGTAACCTTTTTTTTGGTTTTAGAAAATTCGTATCGATTCTTCAAATTCTTCAACAAAAGCTAAAACAAAAAACGACCATGCTCTTACACACAGTCGTTTTTAATATATATTATCTCAAATACTAAATTAATCCTTAAACTCCTGCCCACGCCCAGGTGAATACGGTGCGCCAGCTTGTATTAACTTTTGTTCGAGTGCTTTGAGGTTTTCATTGTACACACGTTCCATGCGTACTTTGATCGCGGCTACTTCCTCTTTTGCGATTTCGTAGCTGTCTTTATGCGTTTGTGTCGGTTTTGCCGTCGAATATTTTTGCTCGTATCCGATGCTTCCCAAACGACTTGCCAATGACAATGGCTGATCCATATCTAATCTGCGTTTTACAGGATCGCCGTATAGTAATAATTGTATCTTTTGTAGTTCCGCTTCAATCACTTTTACATCTGAAGTAAAGTTTTCGATTGGCGCTTCTACACGCTTGATCGCTACTTTAATGTGTCTTAGTTTATTTCTTGATTCAGACAGCAGTCTGCCTACAATGCCCATGTCTGCTTGTACTTTTGCAATTCCTTTTTGGAAGGCTACTTTTTCAGCACGATTGCTCGCTGGTAATTCTGTATTGTTTAAGGTTTTTACTTCAAAGCTCACTGGACTTGTCAACGATGTTACTTCGCCATCATTTAAAATGCCCATTTCCACCGTGTAGGTTCCTGGCTCAACTAAAGTTCCCTCGTCTTTTCCACTAAATGGATTATAGAATGAAGAGCTGTTTAAATTCACTGGATTTTGTGGTGTATAGCGTAAATCCCAATGAAAACGTTGTACACCTTTTGAAACGCTTCTGAATTCCTTTTTAACAATATTTCCGTTAACATCTTTAATAGTAAATAGCAACTCTGGTTTGGATTCGTTTGCTTCTGCAACTAACTCATCGTAGCTTGGATACGGAGCATCGCTTCCTGCTTTGACTAACTTTTTATCGTTCTTCTGACGCTTCTTTTTTAGACTTGTAAAGCTATCGTTGTAATAATAAGTAATGAGTGCTTCTGGTCCTAAATTTGGCGCTGTATAAAAACTGTCTCCTTGAAATGATTTTCCTGATAATCCCAATGGACTGCTTTGTTCCCACATCAACGCTGGACGAATCGGATAGATTTTCGCTTTCTCCGTAGGTTCTGCATTTTCTATGGTTCTTAACACTGAATAATCATCCATCACATAAAAACCACGTCCGAATGTCCCTAAGACTAAATCATTTTCACGTTCTTGAATCGCAATGTCACGTACGGCAATTGTTGGCAATCCACTTCGTAATTGCTTCCAGTGTTGTCCTTTGTTTGGTGAAAAGAAAACGCCAAATTCTGTTCCCACAAA
>JBCCLS010000828.1:0-1534 GCA_039026835.1 Bacteroidota bacterium
AATAATTCCAAGTCGAAAATTCAATAATTTCGACCATTACACATCAAAAATTCTACACACATCACTGGTAAAACTACAACGGTATAGGTTATTGGCAATCATTTACTATATTTCATAAAATTTAGCCAGTGATGTGTGTAGAATTTTTGATGTGTAATGGTCGAAATTATTGAATTTTCGACTTGGAATTATTGAATGCCGAGTAGGTACTCTTTTTTGGTGAATTGTTGCGAAATATCTTTGAATCGAATTAATCATAAAATCATGAACATATGAAAAAGCAACAGATCAAGAGTTTGCGCTTAAACAAAAAGTTAATTTCAAACTTTACGCAAAATACCATCGTTGGAGGAACATTTATATCTTGTCCAGGTGTCGGAATTTGTGGACCAAATGGTACTTCTGCCTTTCCTTGTCCGCCACCGCCACCGCCTCAAACAAATTTTTGTCCAGGAAGTATTTCTTGTGATGAAGTGGGCATTTGCGGACGTTAAAAAAGGAAAGTGAAAAAGAAAAGGAAAAGTGCGGTTGTATACACTTTTCCTTTTTTTGCTTTTGGTGAATTCTAGCAAAAACTTAATCCAAATCGTCCGGACATAGGTTTTGTGTGACTGTTTTCCCGCTATTTGCTCTTGTAGTTCCTGGCGTACTGACATCGCACGGACTATTTACATTGGTGGTGTCGCAACCTAGACAAAATGTTTCACAAGTTACGGAGTTATATCCTGTGTTATTGCACAAGGTAGCTGCATTTGAATTGTCGCCACCGCCCAAAATAACATGAGCATTCGTAATCTTTGCTATTTTGTACTTTTTTAATGTTAGTCTTTTCATAGTATTGAATGGATTTAATGTTTCTTTTTATGAGTAAAGACTTGCTCTTTATCCCAAATCTGGACATGTTGCCGAAGGTTGCAATCCTGTATTGGGACGTGTTGTTCCCGGATTTGTCACTTGGCAACTTGGCGGAATGTTGGTTTGGTCACAATTGCAGTTGGTAATACATGTTACAGACACATCGCCGGTAACATCGCAAAATGTAGCGGCATTTGAATTGTCGGCACCACCAAGGATAAATTTTACATGTCTTATTGCAGCAATTTTATGCTTGTTCAGCGTTAATTTTCGTAATTTTTTCATTGTATTCGTTTTTTGTTTGTGAAGCGAATATATGTGCGTATTTCCCATAAATCAAGGGACAATGGTCGAAATCCAATAATTTCGAGCACTAGTTACAAGAGCTCATGAAGTCTTAAAAGTCTGCGTATGAGGGTTGATTTTTGTTGTTGCTACTTCGTGAAGTGATTGTGCAGCAATTAATCAAGTTTCGTTAATTTTTTTGATGTAATAGGATGGATACAACTTGGTACGTCTTTTAAAATCCTTAGAAAAAGATTCTGCCGAATTATATCCCAATTCAGCTGCAATAGATTTGATATTGTATGCTCTAAATTTTTTGTCGTTTGCCAATTTTTCCAATGCATAATCAATGCGTAGATCGGTAATGTATTGAATAAACTTTTTCTGTTTGTGT
>JBCCLS010000829.1:0-1533 GCA_039026835.1 Bacteroidota bacterium
CTTCTCCATTGCCAGGCGAAACATTTAGATTTGATTCAGGGTTAGTTACGCAATTAGATTCAGGAAGTGGATTCGGATTTACAAACGATCGATGGTTTTCTTTGGGACGATTGCCTACAGGAAGTCAAAACGTATATGGATTGCGATTTCAATTGCCTAACAGGTCAGCTATTTTTGGTTATCAGGACATTAATGATACAAATCCAAGGATTCAATGGATTGGTGCTTCTAACTTTGCGGGAAGTGATTTAGAATTTAGAACCGCAGATAACTTTATGTCTACAACGTCTACGTTAGTTGCTACAATGACAAATGATGGAAAAACGTATTTTGGATCGCCACTATCTTCAAATGAACCGTTGGTCGGAATTGATTATAGTGATATTTCTAGCAATACCAAAACTGGACTTATTGTAGAAAATAGCAGTACTTCTGGTTTGTATTTTACAGGAATCAAATCCATCAACAATCAATCAGGTTACATAAAAACAGGAATAGACGTTGCCAGTGGCGGACCGTCTTATTTATCTACAGGAATTAAAGTTAGCACAAGTGCCTCTTATCAAAACATAGGTGTTTCTGCAAGAATTTCAGGCACAAGCAATGGAAGTGCGTATGCAGTTCGTGGTGATATTCCAAATACAGGAACTGGTTTTGGTGCGGGTATTTATGGAAGCTCAGCGATACTTACGAATCGTTATGCAGGATATTTTAATGGTAATGTATTTACAACAGGAATGTATTTGCCTTCTGATGAAAAATTAAAGGAAAATATCAAAGCAGAAGCCAATGTGCTAGACAAGCTATTACAGTTAAAAGCGGTAACGTATATGTTTAGAGAAAATGAGGAATTGAATTTGCCATCACAAATACAACACGGATTCATGGCACAAAATCTGGAAGCTGTTTTTCCTGAATTGGTCACAACCATTGACAAACCAATTGAAGATGAGAAAAATTTCCAAACAGGAACATATACATACAAAGCTGTCAATTACATGGGATTGATTTCAGTGTTAACTTCAAGTTTGCAACAACTCAGCGAAGAGTCAACAGCAAACATTCAGGCACTTAATGATAAAGTGGCTTCTTTAGAAGCACAAATTATAGCTTTAAAGGATGAAGATACTAACAAACCTGAATTGAATATTCAAACTGCAGATGCGGTAGGATTTACCATGGGACAAAATAAACCGAATCCGTTTACCAATCAAACAGTAATCAACTACACACTTCCAAAAAATACAAAAGCGACCATTTCTGTAGTAGACTTGTCAGGGAAGTTTATCAAAGATTACAACTTATCAGATCAAAAAGGACAATTAACCATAAACTCGAACGACATCGGAAAAGGAATATTTGTCTATGCATTGATTTCAGATAATGAAGTAATCCTTACCAAAAAGATGATTATCCAATAAATTGTATCGCTTAGTGTAAAATCATAAATTTACGATAAAAGCCGAAGTTGAAAGATTTCGGCTTTTTTTTGTGGGCTATGCTTAAATTTTTTTTAATATAATGTTTGGTGCC
>JBCCLS010000830.1:0-1524 GCA_039026835.1 Bacteroidota bacterium
CAATTCTCCATCCTTGAATAGAGTTGAAATATTTTGTTTCTCCTTGCGGATTTACCCATTCTCTTCCTCGTAAATTGATACTGATTTTTACAGGTTGTCCTACTTGAAAGTTATTCAACAAATCTGTTTTATCTTGCACAAATTCCACCATAATATGTTGTGGATATTGCTCTTCTGTAGTAACTACAATTTCACGCTTTCTGAATCCATTGTTTCCAAACGTCTGCGTTTGCCCGATCAATTTTATTTTTCCCTGTACTTCCATGTTATTTATTTTGCTAATAAGATTTTCCAAGCAGTCATGATCTCTCCTTTGGCTAGAAATTCTTGTGCTGCTTTATGATTTATTTCTGATGTTTCTGAAATTGTAATTTCAGAAGTTTGTATAAATTCTTGTATTTCTTCGGGAGTTGGTAATGCTTCTACATTTCCTAAAATTCCCAAATCATTTCCTGTCAAAACTGTGCTTGTGCGAATGTCTGCTGGAATTTGATCTACACCAATTCCCAAAGTTGCAATGGGTTTGGGGATTTCGAAAAATCCGTCACGTGCCCGACTGTAAAAGCTTCCACCAGCTCTTGCTACCAAATCAATTTTATAATGATCAATGGTTCCGCGATCATTTAATACTTCATCATGAATATGAATTTTCACAACTTCACAGATGATCAAATTTCCTGCGCCGCCTTCATTTCCTAGAGCGACAACTTCTTTTACTTTGCATTCAAATTGTGCTGGAGATTCTGCCACACGGAAGGGTTTTACCTTCTCAGATGGCAACATCGTCAAGCCAGCTTTTTCAAACTCATTGACTCCTGCAGCATATTCTGTACTGCTCAATGACATCTGCTGCACAATGGCATGATTGACCACATTGATCACTACTTCTTTGGTTGCCAATGCATTTTCCAACGTATGTTTCGTAGTGTTGTCTCGAACTCTTCGCGCAGGCGAAAAAATCATCGTTGGTGGATTGGAACTAAAGACATTAAAAAAGCTATACGGAGATAAGTTTGGATTTCCTTCAGCATCTACAGTACTGGCAAAAGCAATAGGTCTTGGAGCCACTGCACCTAGCAAATATCCGTGTAATTTTGCTGTTGGAATTTCCTTTGGATCTATGGATAGCATTTTCTGAGATTTAATGCACAAAATTAGTGTAAAAAAGCGGAGCAAACAATAATAGTTATCAACGCAATAGCGCTGTTTTTAACAACTTAATTTTCAAGGAAGCCACGTTCTATTTGCCTGATCTTCAAAAGTTATATACAATCACAATAAAACTCCTGCTTTTCGTTTATATTAGTGCTTTCAAAGTCGTAGTAATGATTATAAAAAACAGACCTGCTCTTATTCGTTGGACACTAATTCTCGCCTCGTTCGCAATTGTATCTGGGATTTTGTGGAATACGTATATTTTCTTTCAAGAATTTAAAAAGGATGAACGGGCTAAGATGGAGATTTGGGTAGAAGCGCAAAAGTCGGTTATTGCAGGAAGAGATATTGATTTAGCTCAAGTAGTAA
>JBCCLS010000831.1:0-1518 GCA_039026835.1 Bacteroidota bacterium
CTGCTATTAATGAGATAAGTGCTGCGGATTAAGCACAGGTTTCGCATCATCTTGATAATTTAGTAATACTATAATTTATGTAAGTATTTACTGTATTTTGAAGTGTCTTTTTTGTAAATTTATATCTCTTAATCAAAATTATATACTATGAAAAAGATTATTTTAAAATCGTTAACGCTGAAAAAGAATTCCATTTCTAATCTTTCTAGCGCACATCTGAAAGGTGGATCTCAAGGTTATCCAACATTTGATGCATCTTGTACGTGTCAAATTGATACCGATAATTGCTCAACAGTAGACATATGGAGAAGATGTGCACCTTGTTAATTATGAGCAATTTTTGATGCATATGCTATAATAAAAAAACCGTTCAAATCATTTGAACGGTTTTGCTATTTTAAGCTCTGTCGTAAATTTTATCGCAGTAGTCTTTGTAAATTTCTTTGATGACTTTTCGTTTCATCTTCATGGTTGGTGTGAGTTCGCCACCGTCAATAGACCAGACTTTTGGAATGAGTTCAAAACGTTTGATTTGTTCCCACTTTCCAAAGTTGCTATTGGCTTCGTCCACTTCTTGTTGTATACGCGAAATGATTTCCTCAGAAGCGCATATATCTGATTCGGTAGCTCCGATGCTTTTTTGTTTGCGTTCAATCCAGTCTTTGATGAACTCAAAATTTGGTTGAATTAACGCTGCCGGCATTTTTTCACCTTCTCCAATGACCATAATTTGCTCAATGAAACGCGATTGTTTGAAACGGTTTTCTAACAAAGCAGGAATTACATATTTTCCTCCTGATGTTTTGAACATATCTTTTTTACGATCCGTGATTTTTAAGAAACCATCGGCACTGACTTCCCCAATATCTCCCGTATGGAAATAACCGTCGGTCATTACACTTGCAGTTTTTTCTGGATCTTTATAGTATCCTTGCATTATGTTTGGTCCTTTTGCTAAGATTTCACCATCATCTGCAATTTTTACATGTACGTTATCAATAACGCGTCCTACAGTACCTACTCGGAATCCGCCACCACGTTGGTCATTTACTGAGATTACAGGCGAAGTTTCTGTCAATCCATAGCCTTCCATAATTGGAATTCCTGCGGCAGCAAAGACACGTGTCAATCGTGGTTGTAGCGGTGCACTACCCGAAACCATTAATTCTAAGTTTCCGCCCAATCCTTCTTGCCATTTGCTAAAGATGAGTTTGCGTGCAATTTTTAATTGGAATTCATACCACCAACCGTTTTTACCATACGGTTCGTATTTTAATCCAAGTTCTATCGCCCAGAAAAATAATTTCTTTTTGATTCCAGTTAAATCGGCACCTTTTGCATAAATTTTATCGTATACTTTTTCATACAATCGCGGTACAGCCGTCATTACATTTGGCTTAACTGTTTTGAGATTGTCGCTTATTTTTTCAATAGATTCTGCGAAGAAAATTTCAATACCACAATATTGATATAAATAGAGAATCATACGCTCAAATACGTGACATACAGGCAAGAAAC
>JBCCLS010000832.1:0-1513 GCA_039026835.1 Bacteroidota bacterium
AAAAGGATCTACAATGATGCTTGTATCACCAAATTCTATGTGCAATGATGCATGTCCTAAGTACGTTATTTTCATGTATATGTTGGTTTTTTAGTTCGTATTATCAAGTTAACTTTTTAATTAAAGATGGTAAACAAAATTGAATATAAAAAAGTGCTGAGCGCCACTTTTTTCAATTCGGGATCTAGTTCTTTGTGAATGCTATTTTTTCCCACAACAATCATATTCAGCAACAGCGGAATAAAAGCCACGAAAATGATGAGTTGCATGGGTGAATTGTAGTTTCTAAGAATATACCAAAGCGTTATGAGCAATGCACCTACGATCAACGCGCAATGGTATATTTTTGCGTTCTGACTCCCAATTTTAACTACCAAAGTGTTTTTTCCATGGGATTTGTCTTTGATTTGATCACGCATATTATTTAAATTCAATACTGCAGTACTCATCAATCCTACCGCAGTTGCCGGTAAGAAAATATCAAAATTCAACGTTTTGGTATAGAGAAAGTAACTTCCAATAACACTCAACCAGCCAAAAAATAAAAATACAAATACATCGCCCAATCCTGAATATCCATAGGCACTTTTCCCAACTGTATATTTCACAGCAGCAATAATTGCGGTAATTCCCAAAAAGAGAAACAATACAGAATAACTAAAGTTTTCACTTCCAAATGCTACAAAAATAACAACTAATGCCAGTATTAGTGTGATAATTGCCGTGACAATCATTCCATTCTTCATTTGCTTGGGCGAAATAATTCCCGAAGCTACCATACGCTGCTCGCCTTCTCTATCATCGTCCGTACCGCGGATTCCATCTCCATAATCATTCGCAAAATTTGAAAGTACTTGGAAACCTGTTGTCGTAAGAATACATAACCAAAATAGCGATGATTTCCATACAGGTGGACAACCAAAACAACAATTTAAACCTTCGGACAGATATAATAAACTGTATTCATTTCCCAACGAACAACCTACAATAATTCCAGAAATGGATAAGGGTAAGGTGCGTAACCGTGCAGCAGCGAGCCAAGGTTTTATCATAAATGCAATTTTAGGTAAAGATACAACTTTAGGGAGCGAATGAAAAAGTCCGCCTTGGTTTTATACCAATTCTATTTTAAGATGCGACTTTAAAAGCGAAGTTGCTTTGGTATCCTAATGTCAAATGAACGAGCTTATATGTTACATATTAGAGTAGAATTGGTATTAGTCATAATATTCTATTAAATTTTTGTGCGCAATTCTGAGTTTTACTTACATTGCATCAGTTTTATAAAACACGTATGAAAATAGCATTCCGCATCTTTTTATGTCTTTTCTCGGTAGGAATCATGCACGGGCAAGAAACACAAGTTTGGAATACCTATCAAGCCAAACAAGAGCTTGGAGTGAGTTCTACAAATTTGCGTATGGACTTGATTGACAGTGCGCCAATTAATGGATATGATTTTCTGTTTTATATAAAAATAAAATATCGTGTTACCAAAGAGAGTGACTTCCCT
>JBCCLS010000833.1:0-1513 GCA_039026835.1 Bacteroidota bacterium
ATGTTGAGTCAAAAAATTGATGCTGAGTTTTATAGAATCTACCATCAAGGGAATTCTACGGAAGAATTAGATAAAATCTTCGAAGAATGGCAACAATCTCATGCTTATTTACTGAAAGAAGAAACAAATCATGCAAATGATGATTCTATCAAAGCACATATACATACTGCGCTTGAAGCGTTACATCCCATGTTTACTTTTATTGAACAACAGCGGCAATTGATCGGCAATCAAGATATAAATCTCAAAAGCATTTCTAAAAATCAAGAGGTGTTTTTGAGTAAAATGGATGAAATTGTAAAACTATACGAGATTGATTCGGACAAAAAATTGATTGATATCATTAGGATTGAGTATGTGCTTTACTTTTTATCATTGCTTATCATTATTTTAGAAGTCATTTACATTTATGTTCCTATTGAAAAGTTACTCCAAAGGGCAAATAAAGTAGCCAGAGACAAAAATGCCAAACTACAATCTGCCATTTCTGAGGTCAATAAAAAGAATGAAGAATTGGAGCAAATTACCTACATTACCTCTCACGACTTGCAAGAACCGCTACGAACCATCAACAGTCTCGTGAATGTGTTTAAAACAAAATATGCTGACAACTTTGATGCAACGGGCATAAAAATGATGGAATTTTTGGATGGTGCCACAGACAGAATGCAAAATTTGATCAAGGATTTGTTGGATTACTCAGTTTTGGGGAAAGATCAATCGAAAACTACTGTTGATTGTAACCAAATTATGGAGGATATTATCAAAGATTTATCTGCAAAAATAGCACAAACTAATGCCAACATTCAATGGTCGAAACTACCAAAAATCACCGGATTTCCGGCTGAAATTAGATTACTGTTTCAAAATCTGGTTTCCAATGCCTTAAAATTTCAGAAAGAGGACACTTCTCCTCACATAACCATACAATCCTTTCCACAAAATAATCATTGGAAATTCAGTATTTCAGATAATGGAATTGGGATTGAAGAAAAGCACTTGGACAAAATATTTTCCATCTTTCAGCGACTTCATTCCAAAGATAAATACGAAGGAACTGGGATTGGACTTGCACATTGTACAAAAATTGTAGATATTCATGGTGGTAAAATCTGGGTAGAATCAGAACTAGGAAAGGGAAGCACCTTTCATTTTACTATAGAAAAGATGACTTAAGGAAAATAGATGAATGATATGGAAAAAAAATTGAATTGTGTACTGCTGGTAGACGATGATGAAGCAACTAACTTTATTCATAAAATGATTATCAAAGATCACGGTTGTTGTGAAAATATAGTTTTTAGAACCGATGGAGAACAAGCATTGAACTATTTACATAGCGACGACAAGCAAAATATGCCCATACCTGATATCATTTTTTTAGATATCAACATGCCTCGATTGAATGGATGGGAATTTTTGGAAAAATATAAAAATCTTCAAGAGGATCAACGTGCAAAAATTGTGGTGATTATGCTAACAACTTCTCTAAATAAATACGACAAAGAAAAAG
>JBCCLS010000834.1:0-1512 GCA_039026835.1 Bacteroidota bacterium
CTAAAACACAACGGACTTAGTTTAAACAAAAATATAATCTCTAACTTCTCTAAGGAAGAAGCAAAAGGAGGAATTATAGGAATTACAGGAACCATCAGAACTTTTTCCTGCTTTGCTGATGCAGATACCAATTGCGGCGCACTCACAGGAACTTGTATGACTGCTTTGGGTTGTCCTTATTCAGTTGAATGTCCACCAACCGAAATCTGCATTCCGTCCATTTCTTGTCAGCCAAACGGAATATGCTAAAAAGAATATAATTTATTACCTTAAAAACGATCATTGAATCATGCAATGATCGTTTTTTTATATAAAAATGTTAAATACGGTTTTCGTGTACACTTTGTGTGGTGGTATGTTCTTAAAACGCGCCGTAATGCATTAATTTTATAAGGTAACCACAAACTTAAATTACCATGAAAAAAAAGAATTTCAAACACAAAGGATTAAACTTACGTAAAAATGTAGTTTCTAATCTAGCTTCAGAAAATGTAAAAGGAGGATTTACCGCTTCATGTTTGGCAGACGCTGACACAAACTGTGCTAGTGTAAATTGTGTATCTAATGGATGTCCACCACCAACAGGAACTTGTCCACCAACACAAACGCTAGGATTTCCTTGTGGAGTTCGAACTATTTCTTGTCCAAATGCAGGAATTTGCTAAAAACATGTAATCATCACACAACAAAAACGGTCATTAGAAACAATCAAGTGACCGTTTATTGGTATTTAAAAGTCTCTTAAATTCGTTTTAGAAACCCAAAAAGCACTTTCAACAAAAAAAGCAGCATCCGAGAAGATAAAATTGTAGCTTTGGTAGTCATAATCGGCAAAAATTGATAAAAAACGTAATACATTTCATTGCACTTCTCGTGTCTTGTAGTGTGTTGGGGCAACACCCAATTTACACCCAATTCTCAGAAAAAGACGACTTACCAGATATTGAATTTTACAATATGATGGAAGACAGTCGTGGCTTTATTTGGCTTGCCGCAGAAAAAGGATTTTATCGCTACGATGGTAATCAATTTAAACTATTTACAAATCAAGAAAAAAGAGGGTTGTCTGTTTTTGAACCTAAAGAAGATCATCTTGGGAGAGTGTGGACGTGCAATGTTTCTGGACAATTTTTTTATGCTGAAGGTGACGAATTACACATGTTTATTGATTTGGGAAAGGAAACAAGCTGGGCGCTTGGTAGCTTTTTCGTGACAAAAAAACACCTACTCGTTTTTACTTATACAACAATTTATAAAATATCACTTTCTACAAAGGCAGTAGAAGCGCGAATACGACCTAATGATAAGTTTTTTCTTGGGAATCCACTATTATACAATAATGAAATTTTTATCACCGATGGAAGTGGTATTATAAAGTTAGACTTAGAATTAAATATACTTCAAAAAATTACAACAGCAACCCTTGGTAGGGACTTGTCGGAGCGATGTATTGGGAAAAGTTTACTATCGGAAGTAAATGGACACATGTATTTGAGCTTCTTTGATATTGAC
>JBCCLS010000835.1:0-1506 GCA_039026835.1 Bacteroidota bacterium
AAAAGATAGTGTCTGTTTCTTCACCATGATCTTTATCAACCCGCAACTCTGCAATTTTTCTATTTTTTTGATCGTAGAGATATTGATACTTTGAGCCAATTCGGTACATATCCCATTCAATATTATTTCCTTTAAGGTCATACGTTTTAGTCACGCCGCTACAACTACTAGTAAAACAATATTTCTCTACAATGGTTTTCACTTTGTTTTTTAAAATTGCATCTTTTGTATTTTCAACTTGTGCATGCGATTGGTAAGTAGTGAGGATGACAATAATTGAAAGTAGATAGTTTTTCATAAATATAAATGTATTACAGTGCTAACATCCGCAACACAGCCTTCTCATAAATCGCTTTAATTCGCTGGTATTCTTGCGGATTACTGTTTAGAAAATGCTCAATCATCACGCCAGAATTGATTTCTAATACATAAAATTCTCCTAAAGTTGTTTCAATAATATCTACCGAACAAAAGCGAATGTTGATCGCATTGGCAGCTTGAATCCCTAGTTGTTTGATGCGTTTGTTTTCAATAAGTTCCGCTTGTGCACCTTCGCCTAAGTTACTTTTCCAGTTGACTTTTATAATTTCTCCTTTCGGTGGAATAGTACTCAGACTTTGTTCTTCTTTGTCTAAAAAAGTCGTCAATACACTGTCTAAAGCTGCTGCTGAAAAGTACGCTTGAAACAATTCAAGAATATTTTTTGAACCATCAGCAACGACAAAAGGAATGTTCTTTTGATATAACAATTCCACTTCGCCATCTAAAATTACAGCTCGGTATTCTTTCTTGATATGATAAAAAGGAGACAGACAAATGCTTCGGTATTTTGAAAATAAGGAGTGAATTGCTTGTTCTAACTGCGTGATCGTTTTGACCAAAAATACATCATTTCCGCCCGTGCCATCCACAGGCTTACAGACAATATGCTGTGCGTTTCTGTGAAAATAATCTAAAATTTGAGTCCAATTGCCAACACTTCCCACATATTTCTCCATTTCAGGATTTAAAAATAGTGTGTGTTCAACAGTAGAAATGTTTGAAGCTTTCAGCAAATCTGTAGTAGCACTTTTATCACCAGCGATCATTTTGGACGTAGACGAATTCAGCTCAAAATTATAGCCAAAAATATGCGTATGCTTATTATTTTTTGACAATTTCAAAATCCAGTCGTACGAAAAAGAATCGATGGTAATTCCGTGATCGTTGGCAATATCATATACAATTCGAACTAAATTTCGTTTGCTGTTAGAGATGGTGGACATTCACTTTAGAATTTTAGATAAAAGTTGTTCAAAGATACACAAGCTAAGGACTTTTATATTTTAAATATCGCATAAAAAATCACACCGCATCCAAATTCAACTCATGTGTCTGTTTTCCTTTTGACAGTGCAATATAACTTTGTACACTTCCCAAATACGGAAGTAGCGTTAACTTGGTAATAATGAACTTTTCATACGCTTCTACATCTTCTACGACAAGCTTCAACAAATAATCAAAATT